>DASTRJ010000152.1:0-10187 GCA_035761245.1 Capillimicrobium sp.
CGTACGTCGTGGACGTCAAGCGGGGGCTCCTGCCGCCCGCGCGGACGATCGACCTCGCGATCTACCTGAGCTTCTTCCCGCACCTGGTCGCCGGGCCGATCGTGCGCGCCCGCGAGTTCCTGCCCCAGCTCGCGACCCCGCGCAATCCGCGCGACGTCGCGGTCGGCGCCGGCGTCGTGCTCATCGCGGTGGGGCTCGTCAAGAAGGTCGCGATCGCCGACTTCCTCGCCCGCGAGGTCGTCGACCCGGTGTTCGCGGTGCCCCAGCTCTACGCGGCCCCGGACGTCGCGCTCGCCGCGTACGCGTACGCCGCCCAGATCTACTGCGACTTCTCCGGCTACACCGACATCGCCATCGGCCTGGCGCTGCTCATGGGGTTCGTCTTCCCGCAGAACTTCGACGCGCCCTACCGCTCCGCGAGCTTCCGCGAGTTCTGGCGGCGCTGGCACATCACGCTCTCGCGCTACCTGCGCGACTTCCTCTACATCCCGCTCGGCGGCAACCGCGGCGGGCGGTGGATGACCGTCCGCAACCTCATGATCACGATGCTGCTCGGCGGCCTCTGGCACGGCGCGGCGTGGACGTTCGTGCTGTGGGGCGCGCTGCACGGCGGCGCGCTGGCCACCGAGCACCTCGTCGGCAAGGACCGCGTCGAGCGGGTGCCGCGCTGGCTGCGGTGGCTGCTCGTCTTCCACCTCGTCGTGCTCGGGTGGATCCTCTTCCGCAGCCCAGACCTCGGCATCGCCGGCGACATGCTCTCGCAGCTCGCCGACCTCGGCCCTGCGACCCTGTGGAGCCCGGCCGTCGTGCTCGCCGTCGTCGCCGTGATCGGTCTGCAGCTGCTGCCGCCGCGCCCGCTCGAGGCGCTCCGCGCCCGGGTGGAGCAGGCGCGGCCCGTGGCGCTCGGCACCGGCCTCGCCACCGTCGTTCTGTTCGTCGCCGCGACCATCCCCAGCCAAGGTGTCCCGCCCTTCATCTACTTCCAGTTCTGATCCGTCGCATCCCTTCGTGACGGACGCCGCGTCGCCGATCGGCCACCGCGCCCGGCGCTTCCGCGCCCGCGACGCAATCGTCTGCACGCTCGTGGCGGCGCTGCTGCTCGTGCTCTTCGGCGGGTCGGCGATCCGCGAGCAGGGCGAGGAGATGGACCCCGGCTTCACCCGGTCGGTCGTGCTCGCGGTCGGCGAGCCCGCGGGCGCGATCGCCGACGCGCTGCCGTTCGCGAGCGCGGCCCGCGACGCGACGGCGTGGCTGTCGCCCGACGACGACCTCGGCGACGAGGGGTCGTTCGCGACCGCGCCGGTCGCCGCCGGCGGCACCGCGGCGCGCGACGCGGTGGCGCCGGTCGGGCCCGAGGCGTTCGACCCGCGCGACCTCGGCGCGCCGCCGCCCGCGCGCGGCCCGCTGCGGACGCTGCTGGTGACGGGCGACTCGATGTCGATGCCGCTCGACGCCGAGCTCGCGCGGCGGCTCGCGGGCGCCGGCGTGCGCACGGTGCGCGACCCGCACATCGGCACCGGCATCTCGAAGGACGACCTGCTCGACTGGGGCGCGCTGTCGCTCAAGCAGACCCGCGACGAGCAGCCCGACGCGGTCGTCGTCTTCATCGGCGCCAACGAGGGCTTCCCGCTGCCGGGCGCCGACGGGCGCGAGGTCGAGTGCTGCGGCCCCGAGTGGGCGGCGCTCTACGCCACCCGGGTGCGGCGCATGATGGACACCTACCGCCGCGACGGCGCCGCGCGCGTCTACTGGCTGAAGCTGCCGGCGCCGCGCGATCCCGACCTCGCCCGCATCGCCCGCGCCGTCAACGCGGCGATCGAGGCGGCCGCCGCGCCGTACCGGGCGCAGGTCCGCGTCGTCGAGCTCGACGAGCTGTTCACGCCCGGGTGGCGATTCCGCAACGCCATGGAGGTCGACGGGCAGGAGACGATCGTGCGCGAGCCCGACGGCATCCACCTCAACGACGCCGGCGCGCGGCTCGCGGCCGACGTCGTCGAGGAGCGGCTCGGCGCGGACTTCGCGCTGTCGGCCTCGGGCTGACCGGCTACGTGAACTGCGTGTAGGCGTGCTTGACGGTCGCCCCGCCCTTGCGGCAGGTGACCTTCGCGTCGAACTGCGTGGGGATCGACGATCCGCGGCGCTCCGAGCACCGGAAGCCGAGCACCTTCGACGTGCAGCGGCCGCGCTTGCCGCCGTTGCGCACGCGGCACTGGTAGTAGGCGCGCACGACCTTCTTGCCCGTGGCGCAGCTCGTCCCCGAGACGCGCAGGCTCGTGACGTAGGTCGGCCCGAGCCCCCGGCCGTCGCCGACCTTGCAGGCGCCCGCGGCGCTGGCGATGGGGGTGTCGGCGGACGCGGCCGGCAGCGACGGCAGGGCGACGGTGGCGGCGAGCGCGCCGGCGATCGCGGCGGCGCGGAGCTTGCGAGTCATGGGCTGGACCTCCGAGTCGTCGGACGGGGAGTGACGGACTCTGCCATCTCCCGCCGGAGAAGTGGGTCAGAGGCCGGTGCAGCCGCGCGCCGCCTCGGCGTACATGCGCGCGCGGGCGGCGTAGCCCTCCGGCGTCGCGTGGACGCCGTCCGAGCGCAGCCACTCGGGGTGCGCGGCGACGGCCTGCGCCCACGGCACGATCGCGACGCGGCCCGGGTAGGCGGCGGCGACCCGCTGGAGCGCCGCGTTGGCGGCGGCGTAGCTCACGCCGTTGACCGGCGGCCGGGCGATCGTCGCCCAGACGACGCAGCCGGCGGCGCTGTGGGCCTCCGCGGTCTGTCGCACGGCGGCCTCGAGGCTGGAGACGTTGCGCGGGTCGTCGTTGGTGAAGAGGCTGAACGCCGAGACCGTGGGCTCGGAGGCCGCCTGCGACAGCGCCCAGCGCTGCATGCCGACGCGGAGCGTGCGGCCGGTCTCGCCGTCGGTGGTGACGCGCCATCCGGGGAGCTGACCGGGGAGCTGCGCGGCGATGCCCTCGGCGAGCGAGTCGCCGATGAGGACGAGCTCGGGCGTCCCGCGGACCGGCGACGGGATGGCGCCCGGCGCGGCGCCGCCGACGGCGCTCGAGGACGGCGTGTCGCCGGAGCCGGCGTCGGCGTTCGAGCCGGTCGCCGGGGTCTCGGCCTCGCGCTCAGGGGCGGCGGCGCCGCCCGCGCGGGCCGTGCGGTCGCCGTCGCGCCCGTCGCGCCCGTCGCCGGCCTTGGTGGCGGAGCGCGGGGCGCGCAGCCGGATGAGCGTCACGGCGGACTCGCCCGACAGCTCGGCCGTCACGCGCGCGTACGGCTTGCGCATCGAGGCGCTCAGCAGCACCGACGTCCGCCAGCGCCCGTCGCCGTCGGCCGTCGCGCCGGTCGTGCAGGTGTGCTTGCCGCAGACGCTGACGACGCGCAGCACGCTGAACGGCTGCGCGTGGCCCGTGATGTTCGTGCGGACCACGAGTCGCGTGCCGACCGCGCGCGCCTTGACGCCGCGGCGGGGCTTCTCGTCGATCGACAGCGGCACGTTGGCGATCGCGCTGGTCGTCGCCGTGGGGGTCTCGGCGGTGGCCGAGCCGTCGCCGCCGCCGCAGCCCCCGATGAAAAGGAGCGCCGCGGTCATCGCGAGCATGCGCTGGATCGCCCGTGCCATGCCGTCCGAGGAGGGTAGGGCACGAGGCGGCCTGTCTCGGCTCAGCGGGTGGCCCGCGGGGTCACGAGACGCCGGCGCTGACGAGCCGCGAGAGGACGACGACGCTGCGCGTGCGGACGACGCTGCCGTCGCGCTGGAGCTCCATGATCAACCGCTCGAGGGCGGCGTTGTCCTCGGTGCGCACGCGGGCGACGGCGTCGGCGTCGCCGGTGACGCTCCACGCCTCGACGATCTCGGGGTGGCGGCGCAGGCGGTCGGCGACCTCGTCGAGCTGCGTGCCGGGCGCGAAGAAGAGCTCGAGGAGGGCCTCGGTGTTGCGGCCCATCGCGTGGTGGTCGAGGACCGCGGTGAAGCCCTCGATCGCGCCGCTCTCGCGCAGGGCGTCGACGCGGCGCTTGACCGACGGCGCGCTCAGCGCGACGCGCCGGCCGATGTCCTCGTACGAGCGCCGGGCGTCCTCGACGAGCAGCGCAATGATCTGTTGGTCGATCGCGTCCATCTCGTTTGATTCTTGCACTGATTTGTTACAGAGTCGGCTGGACACGTCCGCGAGCGCGCTCTACGGTGTTGGACATGCCGCATCGCCCGCCCGTCGCCCGCGTGCTCTTCGACGAAGCCCATCGCGAGGCGTGGACGATCCGCCCGGAGGTCGCCCGCGCCATGCAGCCCTCGCACCCCGAGGACTCGTCGTACGCGCGCGCGGCCGAGGCGCTGCGCCGGCGCGACCTGATGGTCGAGCCGCACGTCGCCGGCCCGCTCGACGCGTCGGTCCTCGACGGCGTCGACGTGCTCGTCATCGCCCATCCGTCGGAGCCGGCGTGGGAGCGCACGGTGCCGGAGGGCTCGCCGCGGCTGGCCGACGACGAGCTCGACGCCATCGAGGCGTTCGTCGCGCGCGGGGGCGGCCTGATCGTGCTCGGCGAGGAGGAGCAGGCGAAGTACGGCAACAACCTCGACGAGCTCGTCGCGCGCTTCGGCATCCGGATCGCGAACGACGCGGTCTCCGACTACGCGCACCACCGCGCGGCGCCGCACTGGGTGCTGGCCGAGCTGGAGCCCGCGGGCGACGGCGTCGACCTGCTCGCTCGCGTGCACGAGGCGTGCTTCTACCGCGCGACGACGCTGTTGGTGAGCGACGGCGCGCGCGTGCTGGCGCGGACGGCGGCCACCGCCTCCACGCCGGGCGCGCCGCTGCTGGCCGTCGCGGAGCATGGCCGCGGCCGCGTCGTCGTGGCCGCGGACTCCGACCTCTTCGGGGACGACTGCCTCGACGCGCTCGACCACGAGGCGCTGTGGCTCAACCTCGTCGAATGGGCGGCCGGGGCCGCGTTCGAGCGCGCCGCCGACGACCCGCCGGCGCCGGCCAAGCAGGACCCGCACTGGATCGCGCTGCGCACCGAGGTCGACGCTCTGCGCCTGCGCCAGCAGCCCGACGGCAGCGTCGACCTCACGGAGCACGACGAGGGCGCGGTCCGCGCGCACGTCGAGACGATCGTCGCGGCGATCGAGGGCCTGGCGCCGCGGTTCCCGCACCAGGCCGACTACCTGGAGGCCGTGATCGCCGACCTGCGGGCCTGGGCCGACGACGGCTACGGCGTGCCGGACTTCACCGCGTCGCTCGAGCGGTTCCGCCCGGACCTCCAGCGCGAGGACGGCGTCCAGCACCTCGTCGTCTTCCCGATGTACAAGCAGAACGGGTCGCGCGACAAGGTCTTCGAGGCGCTCATCGTCGGGGTGCCGTGGCCCGACTGGCTCGCCGAGCTCGAGGCCGAGCGCTACGACAACGCGAAGTTCGTGCCCGTGACGCTGATCGACTACACCGCCGGCTACGACAGCGAGTGCGCCGTGCTCTTCCCCGAGACCGTGAGCGTCAAGGGCCGCCCGGTCAACCACTTCGGCGGGATCTTCTGCGACCGCGAGGCCGAGCGCTTTCGGCGCACCTCGTCGCGGGCGGCGGAGGTCCTGCGGCTCAACCTGCCGCCGGACGCCGCGGCCCTGCTGGCCAGCGAGCAGCTCTCGCGCGACGCCTACGAGCTGTGGGACCTCGTCCACGACCGCGCGCACAGCCATGGCGACCTCCCGTTCGACCCCTTCATGATCCGCCAGCGGATGCCGTACTGGATGTACGCGCTCGAGGAGCTGCGCTGTGACCTGACGGCGTTCTCGGAGGCGGTCGACCTCGAGCGCGAGGGCTTCGCGTTCGCCCGCCACGTGCAGTACGCGATCCTCTTCGACCGCCTCTTCCGCTTCCCGATCACCGGCGCGCGCGTGCGCAACTACGACGGGCTCGGCGGCCAGCTGCTGTTCGCCTACCTGCACCAGACTCGGCGGCTGCACTGGACGGACAACCGGCTGACGATCGAGTGGGAGCAGGTCGCCGACGGCGTGCTCGAGCTCCGCGAGCGGATCGAGACGCTGTACCGGACCGGCATCCAGCGGACCAAGCTCCAGCACTGGTGCGCCGCGCACGACCTCGTCGCCGAGTTCGTCCCGCCGGCCGCCGGATCGCGCTGGGCCAAGGGCGTGCGCGACTTCCCCGAGATCCCGGACCCGCGGCCCTACGTCGACGAGGTCCTCGACGACGAGTTCCCGCTCTCGCTCTTCTACGTCTCGCTGCAGCAGAAGCTCGCCGCCGATTCGCAGCCGGTCGCGGCGTAGCGGCGGCGGCCGGGGCCGGCACGCGCCGCACGCGCCCGCGTGCCGTCGGACGTGTGGCGCCCCGCCACGAGTGGCGATCTCGTCTCGCCCAGCGCAACGAATTCGCCACTCGTGGGCCCGCCGGCGGGAGACCGCGGCGGCTTGCGCCCACGGCCCCGCCTGCCTTCGTCGAGATCAGCGCGGTCCGTCGTGCGCCGCCGGTGGCGCCGAGCGCCACGCGGGCTCGCCGCCGGTCGCGGCGAACGCCACGCCGCTCGCCGCCGCTCGCCTCGGGCGCTCTGGCCGACGCTCTAGCCTCCACCCGCGCATGCGCAGCTTCGCCAGCGACAACTACGCCGGGGCACACCCGGCGATCCTCGAGGCGGTCGCGGCCGCCAACGACGACCACGCGCGCGCGTACGGCGACGACCCCTGGACGGCCCGGATGGAGGAGCGCTTCCGCGAGCACTTCGGCCCGGCGGCGCGCACGTTCCCGGTGTTCAACGGCACGGGCGCGAACGTCCTGGCGATCCGGGTCGCGTGCGGCGGCGCCGGTGCGGTCGTCTGCACGTCGATGGCGCACATCAACGTCGACGAGGGCGGCGCTCCCGAGCGCATCGGCGGCGCCAAGCTCTTCCCGGCGCAGACGCCGGACGCCAAGCTGCGCCCCGCCGACGTCGAGCGGCTGCTCGCGCGCCAGGGCGACGAGCACCAGGCCCAGGCGCGGCTGGTCTCGATCACCGAGTCGACCGAGCTCGGCACCGTCTACCGGCCGGACGAGATCGCCGCGATCGCCGAGGTCGCGCACGCCCACGGCCTGCTGGTCCACCTCGACGGCGCCCGGCTCTGCCACGCCGCCGCCGCGCTCGACGTGCCGCTGCGCGCGCTGACCACGGACGCCGGCGTCGACCTCGTCTCCTTCGGCGCCACGAAGGTCGGCGCGCTCGGCGCCGAGGCCGTCGTCGTGCTGCGCGAGGAGCTCGCCCCGGCGCTGCCGTACCTGCGCAAGCAGACGCTCCAGCTCGCGTCGAAGGGCCGCTTCCTCGCCGCGCAGCTCGACGCCCTGCTCGAAGACGACCGGTGGCGCGCGCTCGCCGGCCAGGCCAACGCGATGGCGCGGCGGCTCGCCGACGCGGTCGACGGGCTGCCCGGCGTGCGGATCACCCAGGCCGTCGAGGCCAACGCCGTCTTCGCGATCCTCCCGCGCGACGTCACGCCGCGGCTGCAGGAGCAGTTCCCGTTCTACGTCTGGGACGAAGCGACCGGCGAGGTGCGCTGGATGTGCTCGTGGGACACCACCGAGGCCGACGTCGACGGCTTCGCCGCGGCGATCCGCGCCGAGCTGCAGCGCTGAGCAGCTCCGCGCTTCCCGCGATCTGACGTCTCACCAGTGGCCGGATGTTCCAATGGCGCTGCGCCGCGGCGATGCGGGAGAGTGCCCCATGCCCTGTGGCGCGCGCGACATCCCCACGGCCGACGAGGCGTTCGACCACGCGCCCGCCGGCATGGCGATCCTGACGATCGACGGGCGCCTGCTGCGCGTCAACCGCGCCCTCTGCGAGCTGCTCGGCTACGACGAGGCGGAGCTGCTGGCACGCAACGCCGGCGACCTCGTCGCCGCCGACGGACGGCCCGGCCCGCGCGTGCGCGACCTGGCACGCGGCCACGCCGCGCGGGTCACCGTCGACCGCCGGCTGCTCACCGCGTCCGGCCAGGCCATCTGGGTCTCGGTCGCCGTCGCCGTGCTGCGCGACGCCGACGGCGAGCCGCGCGCCCTCGTCGCCCAGCTCCACGACGTCTCCGAGCGCAAGCGCCTCGAGGACGCCCTCCGCCACGCCGCCGACCACGACGTGCTCACCGGGCTGCGCAACCGCCGCCGCTTCGAGGCCGACCTCGCCCACCGGATCGAGCTGTGCCGGCGCTACGGCGAGCGGGCGGCCGTCGTGCTGCTCGACCTCGACCGCCTCAAGGAGGTCAACGACACCGACGGCCATCTCGCCGGCGACCGCCTGCTGGTCGCCGTCGCGCGGATCCTCGAGCGGCGCCTGCGCGCCTCCGACACCCTCGCCCGCCTCGGCGGCGACGAGTTCGCCGCCATCCTCCCGCACGTCCGGCCGAGCGCGGCGCTCACGGTCGCCGAGACGCTCGTGCGCGCCGTGGCCGACGAGGCGCCCGCGGGCTGCACGGCCAGCGCCGGCGTCGTCGTCATCGCGGGCGACGCCGCCGACGCGTCCGCCGTCATGGCCGCGGCCGACCGCGCGATGTACGCCGCCAAGCGCGGCGGGCGCGACCGCGCCGTCCTCGCCTGAGCCCGCCGACCCGAGCTCAGCGGCGCGCGCCGACGACGGCGAGCGTGTCGATCATGAGGCGCTCGCGCAGCCGATCGGCCGACACGGCGAAGAAGCGCGGCAGGCCGCCCTCGCCCCGGCTGACCCCGACGCCGAAGCGCGCGAGGTGCAGCGCGCCGAGCGCCCGCGCCCACAGCAGGTTCGCGGTGAACGCCGGGTCGTCGACCGAGAAGTCGCCGCGCTCGTGGCCGTCGCGCAGGATCTCCTCGATCACCGCGAGGCACTCCGCCATCGACAGCGTCAGCCGCAGGAGCACCCCTTCGGAGACGATCTCCACCAGCTCCTCCGACGGCCGGCGCAGCAGCGAGATCGAGCAGTCCAGGAACGCGGGGTGGTCCAGGCAGTACCGGACGAACGCGTCCGAGCACGCGACCAGCCGCGCCCGCGGCTCGTCGCTCCGGTCGACCGCCCGCAGCGCCGCCGACAGCTCCTCGAGGTAGCTCGTCGCCGTCAGCACGAAGAGCTCCTCCTTCGAGGCGAAGTGGCGGTAGATCAGCGCCTTGTTGATCCCGACCGCCCGCGCGATCTCCTCGACCGGCGCGTCCTGCAGCCCGCGCTCGTCGAAGAGCGCCCGCGTCGCCTCGACGATCTCGCGCTCGCGCTGGCGTCGGGACGACGGGGCCATGGCGGCCGAGTCTACCCATCGACCGTGACCGGCGGTGTCACCGTCGTTTACACTCCCGGTGACCAACCGCCTTCGAGGAGGACCGAACCGACATGGCCGCGACCACCGAGCCCCCGGCCGAAGCCGCCGCCAAGGGCTTCTCGCTCGAGCTGAGCGACGACCTCAAGGAGATCCAGTCCTGGGTCCACGGCTTCGCCGAGAACGTCGTGCGTCCCGCCGGCGCGGAGTGGGACGAGCGCGAGGAGACCCCCTGGCCGATCATCCAGGAGGCCGCGAAGATCGGCCTCTACTCCTTCGAGGGGCTCGCGCAGTTCTTCGGCGAGGAGTCCGGCCTCGGCCTGCCGATCGTCAACGAGGAGCTCTTCTGGGGCGACGCCGGCATCGGCATGGCGATCATGGGCACCGGCCTGGCGGTCGCCGCGATCTTCGGGCAGGGGACGGGCGAGCAGATCGGCGAGTGGATCCCCCGCTGCTTCGGCACGCCGGACGATCCGAAGGTCGCCGCCTTCTGCTCGTCCGAGCCTGACGCGGGCTCCGACGTCTCGGCCGTGCGCACGACCGCTCGCTTCGACGAGAAGACCAACGAGTGGGTCCTCAACGGCCAGAAGGCCTGGGCGACCAACGGCGGCATCGCCGACGTCCACGTCGTCATCGCCTCCGTCGACCGCGAGCTCGGCGCGCGCGGCCACGCCGCGTTCGTCATCTCCAAGGAGGAGACGAAGGGCATCGAGCAGGGCGCCAAGGTCAAGAAGCACGGCCTGCGCGCGTCGCACACCGCCGACGTCCACCTCGACGACTGCCGCATCCCGGCCGAGAACGTCCTCGGCGGCAAGGAGAAGCTCGACGAGCGCCTCGCCCGCGTGCGCGAGGGCCAGCGGGCCAAGAGCCAGGCGGCGATGCAGACGTTCGAGGCGTCGCGCCCGACCGTCGGCGCGCAGGCGATCGGCATCGCCCGCGC
>DASTRJ010000153.1:0-20736 GCA_035761245.1 Capillimicrobium sp.
GCCCGCGCGGGCACGTCCGGGCACGAGGTGCGCTTTCCGCCCGGCAGGTGGCCGGAAAGCGCAGCGCGTGGCCCGGCGCCGGGCCGGCGACGGCCGGGCGCCGGTTCCGGTCAGTCGTCGTCGCCTCCGTGATCGTCGCCCGGCGGGTCGTCGTCGCCGTGGCCGCCATGGTCGTCGCCGGCGTCGTCGTCGTCCTCGCGCTCCACCTTGCGCGCGACCCAGCCGCCGTCGGCCCGGACGCCCTTGACCTCGATCGCCATGCCGCGACGCAGGGCGGCCAGGCCGCCGATCCGCTCGAAGCGCGTCGCCCCGGTGACGGCGAAGCGCATCTTGGTGCCGTCGCCGCGCCGGATCTTGAACGCGTCGCTCGACGTGGACACGACCCGGCCGTGGAAGCTGCGCAGGCCGTCGTCGGCCTTGGCGCCGGCGACGCTCGGGGCGAGCGTCGCGAGCAGCAGGGCGATCACGACGGCGGCGAGCGCCGCACCGGCTCGCCTCATCGGGGTCACGGTCATCGGACGGTCAGCTCTCCCTTCATGCCCGCGGCCTCGTGGCCGTCGACCGGGCAGTAGAACTCGTACGTGCCGGGCTGGAGGTCGACCGTGACGCTCGCCTTGCCGTCCGTGACGGTGTCCGTCTCCTCCTCGACGCCGTTGCCCTCGACCTCGACGGCGTGGGGAGTGCTGGAGTCGTTGGTGAAGTCGATCGTGACCTTCCCCGCCTTCGCCTCCAGGCTCGTCTTGTCGAACGCGAGCTTGCCGCTCGGGTCGGCGGCGAGCTGCAGCGTCGTGCCGCCCCCGCCTCCCGCGGCCTGCCCGCCTGCGGAGCCGTAGCCCGACCCGGCCGAGGCCGTCGACGACGCCGCCGAGGAGCCGGTCGTGCTCGACGACGACTCGTCGTCGCCGCCGCAGCCCGCGAGCGGCAGGCCGAGCGCCAGGGCCAGGAGGCCGGCGGCCAGGCTCGTCGTTCGTACCCGCATGGTGGGATCGTCGCCGCGAACCGGTCCCGAGCGCACTGGGAGATTGGTCCTAGGACCTCGGCCGGCGCGCGAGAATGCACGCCATGCGGGGCCGGTTCGCCGTCTGGCAGTTCGCCCTCTCCGGGCTCGTGAGCGTGCTCGTCATCGGCCTGATCGCCGTGCTCGCGTTCCGCGCGATCGGGCGCCAGGAGGCGCTCGACGAGGCCAAGGACGTCACCCGGCTCACGAACGCCGCGGTCGTCGAGCCGGCGATCTCGCGCAGGCTGGTCGACGGCGACCCGGTCGCGATCCGCCGGTTCGACCGCCTCATGCGCGAGGGCGTGCTGGCCCATTCGAGCATCGTCCGGGTCAAGCTCTGGACCCGCGGCGGGCGGATCGTCTACTCCGACGAGCCCCGGCTCATCGGCCACCGCTACCCGCTCGGCGAGGAGGAGCTCGAGGCCGTCCGCGACGACCGCGTCGAGGCCGAGGTGTCCGACCTGGACCGCCCCGAGAACCGCTTCGAGCGCGGCCGGGGCGAGCTGCTGGAGGTCTACGTGCCCGCCCACCTGCCCGACGGGACGCCGCTGCTGTTCGAGACGTACCGGCCGACCGCCGCCATCAGCCAGACCAGCGGTCACCTCACGCGCGCGTTCATCCCCGCGCTCATCGGCGGCCTGGTGATGCTGTGGCTGGTGAACCTGCCGCTCGCGTGGGCGCTCAGCAGCCGGGTGCGGCGCGCCCGCGAGGAGCGCGAGGCCTACCTGCAGGCGGCGATGAACGCCTCCGACCACGAGCGGCGCCGGATCGCGGCGGACCTCCACGACGGCGTCGTGCAGGACCTCAACGGGCTCTCGCTGTCGATGGCGGCCGAGGCCCGCGCCGCGGAGGCGCGCGGCGAGGAGGAGGCCGCCCGGCGCCTGCGCGAGATGTCGGCGGCCGGCCGGCAGCTCACGCGCGGGCTGCGCAACGCGCTCGTCGACATCTACCCGCCGACGCTGCACCGCGAGGGCCTCGCGCCCGCGCTGGCGGACCTCGCCGAGAGCGTGTCGCGCCGAGGCATCGCGGTCGACCTCGACGTCGAGCCGGGCCTGCAGCTCGCCCCGGACGTCGAGGCGCTGCTGTTCCGCATCGGCCAGGAGAGCATGCGCAACGTCGTCAGCCACGCCGGCGCGTCGCGCGTGAGCGTCCGCGTCGCCCGCGACGACGGACGCGTCGTGCTCGTCGTCGGCGACGACGGCCGCGGCTTCGAGCCCGGGGCCCGCCACGGCGCCCCGGACGGGCACCTCGGCCTGCGGGCGCTCGAGGCGCTCACCGAGGACGCCGGGGGCCGGTTCGCCGTGCGCTCGCGGCCCGGCGAGGGGACCGAGGTGCGCGCGGAGGTGCCGGTCGCGTGATCCGCGTGGTGCTCGTCGACGACCACCCCACGTTCCGCGCCGGCCTGCGGGCGCTGCTGGAGGCGTCGGGCATCGAGGTGGCCGGCGAGGCGCCCGGCGGCGCCGAGGCGCTCGCCGTCGTGCGCGAGCACGAGCCCGACGTCGTGCTCATGGACCTGGCGATGCCCGGCGTCGACGGGGTCGAGGCGACGCGGCGGCTGACCCGGGAGCTGCCGGAGATCCCCGTCGTCGTGCTCACCTCGTTCTCCGACCGCCCCCGGATCGTCGACGCGATCGACGCGGGCGCCGTCGGCTACCTGCTCAAGGACGCCGAGCCCGACGACCTCGTCCGCGGCGTCCACGCGGCCGCCGACGGGCAGGCGCCGCTCGACCCGCGGGCAGCGCGGGAGGTGCTCGCCGCGCGGCGCCTGTCGCACGGCGCCGCCACGCTGTCGGCGCGCGAGGGCGACGTGCTGCGGCTCGTCGCCGCCGGCCACGCCAACAAGGCGATCGCGCTGCGGCTCGGCATCAGCGAGAAGACGGTCAAGAACCACCTGTCGACGATCTTCCAGAAGCTCGGCGTCACCGACCGCACGCAGGCCGCGCTGTGGGCGCAGCGCCACGACGACGAGCTCGGCGGCGTGGGCCGCTGAGCCGCCGGCGCCGCGTCAGCGCCCGCTGCCGTGGCTGCCGCGCGGCGTGCCGAGCAGACGCTCGACGGTCAGCGACGTGCGGCGCACGCCGTCGGCGTAGAGGCCCGCCGCGCGTCGCAGCAGGCCGCCCTGGCGCGCCGGCCGGTGCGACGACGGCATCCGCCGCGCCAGCAGCCGGCGGATCCAGTCCTCCTCCTCGACGTTGACGCGGTGCGTCCGCGCGACGTCCTCGTCGTCGCGTGCCGACTGGCGCCCCGCCTCGATCCACGCCCAGCGGAAGCAGAGGCCGGCGGCGAGGAACAGCACGCTGCCGAGATGGTGCGCGGGCGAGCCGGCCTGCCGGCTGAGCGCCCGCAGCGTCAGGCCGCCGTTGACCGCCCACGTCGCCGCCCGGAACAGCCGGCCGCCGCGGCCCTCGTCGAGCTGCTCGCCCAGCGGCCCGAGCCGCCGCTCGTTGATCCGCGAGAGCCCGAGCTCGGTGACGATCGCGCTCGTCTCGAGCACGGCGAGCGCGCGGCGCGTCGGATGGTCGGTCGGCAGGCCGGCCGCGGCCAGCGCCAGGCGGCTCGCCGCGGCGCCGGTCGCGGTCGCGGTGGTGACGAAGATCGGGCCGAGCAGCAGGCGGCTGCGCGACCACAGCGGCACGGACGTGCTCGCCAGCAGCACGCCGGTGTAGGAGCCGAGGTAGCCGCCGATCACCGCGGTCGCGCCGCCCGCGACGCGCGCCGCCCGCGGCGCGCCGAGGAGGTCCGCGGCGACCGCGACGGAGCCGGTCACCGAGAACGCGCTCAGCGCCCAGGCGCCGAGGTTCATCGGCGACCGCGGCTTGAAGATCCGCAGCATGTTCAAGAAGCGGGCGGGGCGCCCCAGGTCGGCGATGAGCAGCGGCGGGCACGCCGAGACGGCGCCCATCGACACGAGCCGCGCGATGCGCGCCGAGCGGTGGTCGCCCGCGAGGTCGCAGGCGAAGGCGACGAACGCCGAGCCCGACGCGATGCCGCCGAACCAGAAGTAGACGGGGATCTCCCACGTCCACACCGGCGGCTTGATCACCGGGCCGGCGACCGGCGGCGTCTCGGTGCCGCCCCGCGCGCGCCGGTTGGCCGCGGCGACCTCGCCGTCGGCGGGGCGCACGTCGGCGTAGGCGGTGTCGGAGCCGTAGAGGAACGACCACTGCGCGTCCTGGAAGCCCGAGTGCGTGAGCCCGACGTCGGCGCCGGGCTCGGCGCGCCGCCAGGACGCCGGCTCCCCCGGCGTGCCGACCGCGGGCGTCGTGTCCCGTTCGCCGCCGCCGGCGGCCCACTCGGTCTCGCGCCGGGCGTAGTCGGCGGGCGGCTCCTCGCGGGGGCGCGGCCGCCGCGGCGGCGGGGTCGGCTCGAAGGGCCCGCCGTTCACCAGCGGCTCCGGTGACGGAGGCGGCGGGGATGGCCCCGGCGGCGCGCGCCGTGGACGAACGAGATCGCCGCGGCCGCCGCCCACAGCAGTCCGGCGGCGGTCGCGGTCGCGGTGGCGACCATCGCGTTCTCCTGGATCGGCGAGTCGGCCTGGGCGGGCAGGCCGTAGCGCTCCGGCGGCGCGGTGAGCAGGAAGAACGCGCCGAGCCCGCCCGCGAGCTGCTCGTCCTCCGCGTCGCCGGCCCCGTAGAGGTAGGCGGTCTCGACGCCGCGGGCGTGCAGCGTCGCGACGCGGCGCTCGGCGAGCTCGACGATCTCGTCGTAGGGCCCGAACTGGATCGAGTCGGTCGGGCACGACTTCGCGCACGCCGGCTCCAGGCCGTCCTCGAGGCGGTCGTAGCAGAGGGTGCACTTGGCGGCGCGCCCGTCGCTCGGGTCGCGGTCGACGACGCCGAACGGGCACGCCGTGACGCAGTAGCCGCAGCCGTTGCAGACGTCCGGCTGCAGCACGACCGTCTCGAACTCGGTGCGGATCAGCGCCCCGGTCGGGCAGGCGTCGAGGCAGCCGGCGTTCGTGCAGTGCTTGCAGACGTCGGACATGAACAGCCAGCGGCCCTCGCGGTTGCCGAGCGGGTCGGCGGCGAGCCCGTCGGTCGCCCAGCGGACGAGGTCGACCTCGCCGTCGGCGCCGCGCGCCACCTCGGTCGGCGCGAGCTGCTCGACGAAGCGGACGTGGCGCCACGTCGAGGCGCTGAGCGCGCCCGTGTGGTCGTACGACGTGCCGGACGAGAACCGGGGCTCGTCGGCCGGCAGGTCGTTCCACTGCTTGCAGGCGACCTCGCACGCCTTGCAGCCGATGCACGTCGTGGTGTCGGTGAAGAAGCCCATGCGCCCGGCCTCGACGCGGTGGATCGCGAGCTCGGTCGGCGCGGCGCGGGTGGCGGCGTCGGCGCTCACGCGGGCGGGGTCTCCTTCGGGTGCTCGGCCAGGTCGTCGTCCTCGTCGGGCGCGACGTGATGGTGCGCGCTCAGGCCGGCCAGCGGCGCCGAGGTGGCGGCCGCGGTGCGGCGGCCGGCGCGCACGTCGCACGTGAAGGCCTTGGACTCCTGGATGAAGACGTTCGGGTCGCCCGACAGGACGCCGAGGTCGTTGGCGCTGTCGCCGGTCACGATGCCGCTGTAGCCCCAGTGGTACGGGAGCCCGACCTGGTGGACCAGCCGGCCGCCGGCGATCTTCAGCGGGCGCATCCGGTCGGTGACGAGCGCCCGCGCCTCGATCTCCGCGCGGGCGGTGACGATCGTCATCCACCCGCCGTCCTCGATGCCGCGGTCCGCCGCGATGATCGGGTCGATCTCGGCGAACATCTCGGGCTGCAGCTCCGACAGCCACGGCAGCAGCCGGCTCATCCCGCCCGCCGTGTGGTGCTCGGTGAGGCGGAACGTGGTCGCGACGAGCGGGAAGCGCGGGTCCTCCACCTCGTGGTACGGGTTCTCCGGGCGCCGCCAGCGCAGCGCGGCCGGGTTCGTGTCGATGTCGGGGTACAGCAGGTTGCGCACCGGCGACTCGATCGGCTCGTAGTGCGTGGGCAGCGGCCCGTCGACCATGCCGCTCGGCGCGAACAGCCAGCCCTTGCCGTCGCTCATCATGATGAACGGCGCGTCGCCGCTGATCGACTCCACACCCTTGGCGTCGGCGGGCGCGCGGTAGTCGGGCCGCTTGTCGACGGGGAAGTCCGGCACGTCGTAGCCGGTCCAGCGGCCCTCGTCCTCGTCCCACCAGACGTAGCGCTTGCGCTCCGACCACGGCCGGCCGTCCGGGTCGGCGGAGGCGCGGCTGTAGAGCAGCCGCCGGTTGGCCGGCCACGCCCACGCCCACTCGGGCGACACCCAGCCGCCGTGCGGGTCGTCGATGTCCCCGGGCTCGCGCCGGCGCGCCTGGTTGACGCCGTCGGCGTAGATGCCGGAGTAGATCCAGCACCCGCAGGCGGTCGAGCCGTCCGGCTCGAGCTCGGCGAAGCCGGAGACGGGCTGGCCGGTGGCGACGACGTAGCCGTTGATCTCCTTGAGCACCTCCTCGACGTCCGGCTCGCGGATGTCGCCGTGCTCCGCGTAGTCCCAGGTGAGCGCCTGGATGCCGCGGTCGCGCTCGCGGGTCGATCCGGCGTAGTGGGCCTTCACGCGCTTGGCGAGGTGGTGCATGAACCACAGCTCGGAGCGGGCGTCGCCGGGCGGGTCGAGCGCCTTGTCGCGCCACTGCACCATCCGCTGCGTGTTCGTGAACGAGCCTTCCTTCTCGATGTGCGTCGCCGCCGGGAAGAGGAAGACCTCGGTCTGGATGTCCTCGGTGCGCAGCTCGCCGGAGCGGACCTCGGGGGCGTCGCGCCAGAACGTCGCGCTCTCGATCTCGTTGAGGTCGCGCACGACGAGCCAGCGCAGGCTCGCCAGCGCGCGCCGCTGCAGGCCCGAGTGCTGCGAGCCGACCGCCGGGTTCTGGCCCATGAGGAAGAGCCCGTCGACGCCACCGTCCAGCGCGCGCAGCATCGTCGCGAAGTGCACGTGGCTGCCGGAGATCTTCGGCAGCCAGCGGAAGCCGTAGTCGTTGGCGGCCGTCGCCGCGTCGCTGAACCACGCCTTCAGCAGCGAGATCGCGTAGCGGTCGAAGTTGGCCCACCACCCGCGCTCGTTGCCGGACTTGGCGATGTAGTCGGCGAGGGTCTGCTCCTCGGCCTCGGCGCGCGGCATCCGCAGGTAGCCGGGCCGCAGGTCGTAGAGCGTCGGGATGTCGGTCGAGCCCTGGATCGACGCGTGGCCGCGCAGCGCCATGATGCCGCCGCCGGGCCGGCCGACGTTGCCGAGCAGCAGCTGGAGGATCGTGGCGGTGCGGATCATCTGCGCGCCCGCGGTGTGCTGCGTCCAGCCGACGGCGTAGCAGAACATCGACGTCCGCTCGCGGCCGGAGTTGGCGATCAGCGCGTCGGCGACGGCGCGGAAGTCGTCCTCCGAGATGCCGCACACCTTCGCGACCATCTCCGGCGTGTAGCGGCTGTAGTGGCGGCGCACGATCTGGAAGACGCAGCGCGGGTGCTGGAGCGTGGGGTCGGTCGGCGTCCCCTCCGGCTCGAGCCCAGGGCCGCCCTGCGCCTCCTGCGCCTCGGTCGAGTGCGTCTCGGACTGCCCGCCCGGGTGGCCCGCGCCCGCGTAGGTCCAGGTCGCCGGGTCGTAGGTCCCGGTCTGCGGGTCGTAGCCGGAGAAGATGCCGCCGTTGTCCTCGGCGTCGACGTAGTCCTCGGCGACGATCGTCGCCGCGTTCGTGTACGCGACGACGTAGTCGCGGAAGTACGACCCGGTCTCGATGACGTGCCGGATGAGCCCCCCGAGGAACGCGATGTCGGTGCCGGCGCGGATCGGGACGTGCAGGTCCGCCAGCGCGCTCGTGCGGCTGAAGCGAGGATCGACGTGGATGATCCTCGCGCCGCGCTCCTTGGCCTTCATGACCCAGCGGAACCCGACCGGATGGGCCTCGGCCATCGCGGAGCCCTCGATGAGGACGCAGTCAGCGTGCTGGATGTCCTGCAGGAAGTTGGTGGCGCCGCCGCGCCCGAACGAGGTCCCCAGACCGGGGACCGTGGAGGAGTGTCATATGCGCGCCTGGTTCTCGATCTGCACCGCGCCCATCGCCGTGAAGAGCTTCTTGATGAGGTAGTTCTCCTCGTTGTCGAGCGTCGCGCCGCCGAGGTGGGCGAAGCCGAGCGTGCGGTCCACCCGCCGGCCGTGCGAGTCGGTGTCCTGCCACCCGCGCTCGCGCGCGGCGATGACGCGCTCGGCGACCATGTCCATCGCCTGCTCGAGGTCGAGCTCCTCCCATTCGGTGCCGCCGGGGCGCCGGTACTTGACCTTCGTGATGCGGCCGGGCTGCTGGACGAGCTGGCGCGATGCGGCGCCCTTCGGGCACAGCGTCCCCTGGTTGACCGGCGAGCGCGGGTTGCCCTCGATGTCGACGAGCTCGCCGTCGCGCGTGTAGACGACCTGGCCGCAGCCGACGGCGCAGTACGGGCACACCGACTCGGTGACCTTCAGCCCGGCGATCCGGGAGCCGGCCTCGCGCGTGCGCGGCGACGCGGCGCTCTCCCCCATCCCCCAGTCGAACGCCCGGCCGATCCCGGGCAGGCGGCGCAGCCGCTCGAAGCTGCGCGGCCGTTCGCCGGGGTTCGTCACGACGTCTCCGCGGGCTCGCGCAGGACCCGCCGCTCCTGGGCCCGGCCGTCACCGGTCTCGTCGCCCGGCTGCGGCCGGCCGGCCGCCGTCTCGGGCCCGCGCGCGTAGAGGTACCAGTAGGCGCCGGCGACGAAGACGCTCGCGCCGACGAGGTTGCCGAGGAACGCGAAGATCCAGTTGTGGATCGCGTCCCACCAGGTCAGGTCCACGCCGGCGAAGATCGCCGCGGGCAGGAAGAACATGTTCGCGACGACGTGGTCGAAGCCCATCGCGACGAAGGCCATGATCGGGAAGAAGATTGCCAGGACCTTGCCCGCGATGTCCTCGGCGGCGAACGCCATCCACACCGCGAGGCAGACGAGCCAGTTGCAGCCGACGGCGCGCAGGAAGATCTGCCACTCGGTCTCCTCGACGCCCTTGGCCATCGCGATGTCGGTCAGGCGTTGGAGCGGCAGCTCGGCGGTGATGACACCCGTCTGGTCGGCGAGGAAGTAGGCGACGAAGATCGCCCCGAGCAGGTTGCCGAGCAGCACCCACCAGAAGTTGTGCAGCAGCTCGCCGAGCGACGCGCGGCCCTTCATCGCCGCGAGCGGGACGAACGCCATGTTGCCCGTGAGCAGCTCCGAGCCGGCGATGACGACGAGCACGAGGCCGAGGGCGAAGACGGCGCCCGTGAAGAAGGTGGGCAGCGTGCCCCAGACGTCGGGGTTCAGGCCGCTGGAGACCGTGATCGCGAGCAGGCCGCCGAACGCGATGTAGGCGCCGGCGAGGAAGCCGGCCACGAGGGCCTTGTCCCACGACAGGCGCGCCTTCTCGGCGCCCTTCTCGACACCGACCTTCGCGACGGACTTCGGGTCCCTGAACGGCATCGCTCCACCTCCGCTGCCCGCTTCCCCTGGCAGCGTCGCCGGGAAACCCATCATCCGGCGCGATCGCGGGCGCTCGCCCGCGCGACGCGGCGGTCGTCGGGCAGCCGGCGGGTGACGCGGGCGGCGTCGAGGTGCTCGAGGAGCGCCTGCGCGTACTTGCGCGACGTGCCGAGCTCGTCGCGCAGCCGCGCGAGCGTGATCTCGCCTTCCGCGTCGAGGATCGCCTCGACGCGGGCGCGGACGGCGGCGATCGCGTCGGGATGCGCGTACATCGAGCGGCCGACGCGGACGGCCCGGCCGGCGGCGCGCAGCGCCGGGAGGTGGGCGGCGTCGTCGCCGAGCTCGCGGTCCGACGGCGGCTCGTGGCCGGCGGCCCGCAGGCGGGCCTCGAGCGCGAGCGCGGCGTCGGTGAGCGGCGGCGCCTCGGGTGCGGGCGTCGCGGCTCCGCCGTGGGGCTCGGCGGGCTCGGGTGGGCGGCGGGTCCTGCGGGCGCGCGGGTCGACGATCGTGCCGCCGCCGAGGGTGTCCGGCGGCGAGCTGGCGCGGATCACGACGCGGTCGCCGGCGCGGGCGATGAGCGGCTCGCGTGCCCGGATCTGCCAGCGGTCGCCGTCGAGGCGGACGATCCGCGCCGGGGTCGCGGTGGTGCCGTGGTGGACGGTGACGCGGCCGCCGGGCGGCTGCTCGCGCAGCGCGAGCGCCGCCTCGAGGATCCAGGACGGCGCGACGTCGGCGTCGTCGGATGCGAGCGCGCGGGCTCTGGCGGCGTGCTCGCGGTCGACGCCGGCGAGGTTGACGGCGACGCGCTGGCCGGCGGCCGCGCGCTGCACCGGCTCGTCGTGGACCTGGAGCGAGCGGATGCGCGCTCGCCGGTCGTCGGGCAGCAGCCGGACGGTGGCGCCGACCTCGAGCGTGCCGGACCACAGCGTGCCGGTGACGACGGTGCCGGCGCCCTTGATCGTGAAGGCGCGGTCGACGTGCAGCACGGGCGGCTCGGCGTCCGCGCCGGTCGCCCGGCCGCTGTGACCTGCCGCGACGCCGTCGATCGCGGCGAGGAGCCCGTCGAGCCCGGCGCCGGTGCGCGCGCAGCACGCGACGATCGGCGGGCCGTCGCCGACGAGGTCGCGGGCCTGCGCGGCCGCGCCGGCGGGGTCGGCCAGGTCGGTCTTCGTGATCGCCACGACCCCGCGGTCGACGCCGAGGGCCTGCAGCACCGTCCAGTGCTCGACGGTCTGGGGCATCACCCCGTCGTCCGCGGCGACGACGAGCAGGAAGAGGTCGATGCCGGTAGCGCCGGCGACCATCGTGCGGACGAAGCGCTCGTGACCTGGGACGTCGACGACCGAGAGCCGGCGGCCGCTCGGCAGCGGCAGCGCCGCGTAGCCGAGGACGATGGAGATGCCGCGCTCGCGCTCCTCGGCGAGCCGGTCGGTGTCGGTGCCGGTGAGCGCGTGGATCAGCGCGGTCTTGCCGTGGTCGACGTGGCCGCCCGTGCCGAGGGTGAGCGGACCGGGCGCGGCGCTCATGCCCGCGCGGCGGCGACCGCCGCGGCCAGCGGCTCGAGCTCGTCCGCGGCGACGGTGCGCGGGTCGAGCAGGATCGCGTCGTCGCGGATGCGCGCGAGGACCGGCGGATCGCCGGCGCGCAGCCGTGCGGCGAGCGCGTCGGCGCCGGCCGGGCCCGGGTCGAGGGCGACGGCGGGCCCGCTCAGCTCGAGCAGCGGCAGCGCGCCGCCGCCGACGCGCCCGACGGCCTCGACGACGGTGCCGCCGGTGCGCTCGGCGAGCGTGGCGGCACGGCGGGCGAGCTCGTCGGAGTCGGCGTCGAGCATCGCGAGCACGGGGATCTCCCGGCGGGCGAGGTCCGGGTCGCGGTAGAGGCGCAGCGTCGCCTCGAGCGCGGCGAGCGAGAGCTTGTCGATGCGCACCGCGCGGGCGAGCGGGTGGGCCTTCGCGCGCGCGATCGCGTCACGGCGCCCGACGAGCAGGCCCGCCTGTGGCCCGCCGAGCAGCTTGTCGCCCGAGAAGGCGACCAGCGCCGCGCCGGCCGCGACGGAGCGGCGGACCGCCGGCTCGTCGGCGAGGACGGGCAGGTCGTCGGCGAGCACCCCGGAGCCGACGTCGTCGACGACGGGGACGTCGAGGCCGCAGAGGTCCTCGATCGAGACCTCCTCGACGAAGCCGACCGTGCGGAAGTTCGAGGGGTGCGCGCGCAGCACGGCGGCGGTGCTCGGTCCGATCGCGGCCTGGTAGTCGGCGAGCCGGGTCCGGTTCGTGGTGCCGACCTCGACGAGCCGGGCCCCGGCCTGCGCGACGACCTCCGGGATGCGGAACGAGCCGCCGATCTCGATGAGCTGGCCGCGCGAGACGACGACCTCGGCGTCGCGCCCGGCGAGCGCGGCGACGGCGAGCAGCGTCGCGGCGGCGCAGTTGTTGACGGCGATCGCGTCCTCGGCGCCGGTCAGCTCGCAGAGCAGCGCGGCGACATGGTCGTGCCGGGAGCCGCGCTCCCCGGTGGCCAGGTCGAGCTCCAGGTTCGCGTAGCCGGTCGCCACGTTGGCGACGGCGTGGCGTGCCGAGGCCGCGAGCGGCGCCCGGCCAAGGTTCGTGTGCACCACCACCCCGGTCGCGTTGATGACGCGCCGCAGCGACGGCCGCAGCCGCTCGCGGGCGCCGGCGACGAGCTCGTCCTCGGTCGGCGGCGCCGCGCGCGCGTCGTGCAGCAGCTCAGCCCGGGCGTCGGCGAGCTCCGCCCGCGCCACCGCCGTGGCGAGCCGGTCGACCGACGGCAGAGCCCGCAGCCGCGAGGCGCGGTCGTCGGCGGGCTGGTCGGCGTGAGCGGACACGGCAGTCGCTGACATTCAACCCGAGATCGCCCAACGCGACGTCGGCTCGCAGAGGCGGCTGACGGAGACAGCGCTGTACCGTGACCGTGCCGCAGCCCTGGAGGACCCATGAGCGACACCATCGACGACACCGACGTCCGCTTCGCGAAGGCGATGGCGCATCCCATCCGGCGACGGGTGCTGCAGATCTTCAACGAGCGCGTGGCCAGCCCCAGCGAGATCGCGCGCGAGCTCGATCTGCCGGTGCAGAACGTCAGCCATCACGTCCAAGCGCTGCTGAAGCTCGAGTGCATCGAGCAGGTCGAGCACCGCTACGTGCGCGGGGCGATCGAGCACCGATATCGCGCCGTCCGGCAGGCCTGGGCAGGGCTTGAGGATGTCGAGGCGATGCCTCCAAGCGTCCGCCAGTCGGTGTGCGGCGAGATCCTCGAGAAGACCGTCCGTGACGCCACGGCGGCCCTCACAGCCGGAACGGTCACGAAACGTGCCGACTACCACTGGTCGGTCATCCGCGGTGAGCTCGACGACGAAGCGTTCCGCAGGATCCATGACATGCTCGACGAGACGCTCATCGCCATCGAGGCCGAGCAGGCAGCGGCGCGGGCACGCATCGCCGCTGGCGCTGAGAAGGTCCCGTGGCGGTTCTCGATGCTCCACTACGAGGCGCCGGACACCGACTGACGCGCGAGCGAACCGGCGCGTCGCCTGGGGCTTCCGCGCCGGTCCTCGACTAGCCGTTCTTGATCATCGCGAGCAGCGGCGCAGCGGTCTGCTCGATCTCCTCGACGGAAAGCATCCGGCTTCCCCCTTTCGCAGTCGCTTACGAAGGGAGGGATCGTCTATCGGTCCAGATTCGTTTCGTCGTTGTGTATAGCCTTTCCCAAAAGTCAGAAACACTCGTGTAAGGTCGGTCGCGAACCTTCACCTCCCCGAGGAGCCCGACCGGTGGACACCTCCATTGACACACGGATGGCCAAGGCGATGGCCCATCCGGTCCGCGCTGAGGCTTTGCGCATCCTCAACGAGCGCGTGGCCAGCCCGAGCGACATCGCCCGCGAGCTCGAGCTGCCGGTGGCCAACGTCAGCTACCACGTCAACACCCTCCACCGTCTCGGGTGCATCGAGGAAGTGGAGCATCGGCACGTCAGAGGGGCGATCGAGCACCGCTACCGCGCCGTGCGGCGACCGATCGTCGAGCTAGCCGACTCCGCTTCCCTGCCGGCCAACGTACGCCATTCGCTGTGCGGCAACGTGTTCGCGGCTGCGATGGCGGACGCCCACGCCGGGCTCGAGCAAGGCACGGTCGAACGTCGCGCCGACCTCTTCTGGACGTTCTCGAAGTTCGAGCTGGATGAGCAGGCTTGGGCGGAGGCGTACGACGTCCTCCGCGACGCCTACGAGTCGATCGAGATGCTGCAGGCTCAAGCGAAACGGCGAATCTCCGAGGGCGCTGAGCCGATCCCGTCGCGCCTCACCATCTTCCACTACGAGGCGCCGGCGGAAGCCGCCGAGTAAGCGGAACGGCGAAGGAGTCGAACCTCCCGATCGCGGGGCTGCCGCGACCTCCGCGGTTTTGAAGACCGGGCGGGCCACCGGGCCCATGCCGCTCCAGGGCGCGCCTACCGTACCGCCAGCCGGCCGGCCGGACCGTCGGTCAGCCGGCCGATCGCCGTCCCCGGCACGTCGCCGGCGCGGTCGGGCGGCACGGCGACGAGCAGGCCCCCGGACGTCGTCGCGTCCGTGACGAGGCGACGGCGCCACTCGGGCACCGTGTCGGCGAACGTGGTGAAGCCGTCGGCGTGGGCGCGGTTGCGCCGGCTGCCGCCCGAGACCGCGCCGTCGGCTTCGAGCAGCTCCTGCACGCCGTCGATGGCCGGCACGGCGGCCGCGTCGACCTCGGCGGCGACGCCGCTCGCCCGCGCGAGCTCGTGCAGGTGCACGAGCAGGCCGAAGCCGGTCACGTCCGTCATGGCGTGCGCGCCGGCGGCGCGCGCGGCGACGGAGGCGGCGTCGTTGAGCGCGGCCATCGTGTCCACCGCCGCGGGCAGCAGCCGCGCCGCGCCGTCGATCCCGCGCTTGAGCGCCGTCGTGATCGCTCCCACGCCCAGCGGCTTCGTCAGCACGAGCGCGTCGCCGGCACGGCCGCCGGCGTTCGTCAGGACCTCGTCCGGGTGCACCAGCCCGGTCACCGCCAGCCCGAACTTCGGCTCGGGATCGTCGATCGAATGGCCGCCGACGACCATGGCCCCCGCGGATGCCACGACGTCGAGGCCGCCCTGGAGGATCGCCTGCAGCACGTCGCCGCCGAGCCGCTCGAGCGGGAACGCCACGAGGCTCAGCGCCGACAGCGGCCGGCCGCCCATCGCGTAGACGTCCGAGAGCGCGTTGGCGGCGGCGATCCGGCCGAAGTCGTAGGGGTCGTCGACGATCGGCGTGAAGAAGTCGACCGTCTGCACGAGCGCCAGGTCGTCGGACAGCTTGACCACCCCCGCGTCGTCGGCGGTCTCGTTGCCGACCAGCAGCCGCGGGTCGGCGCTGCGCGCCAGCGTCCGCAGCAGCGGCATGAGCTCGCCCACCGGGAGCTTGCACCCGCACCCGGCGCCATGGGACAGGGAGGTCAGCGGGACCGTGCTGGCGATGGCGCGAGTCTACGGCCAGCGCGCGCCCGCGGGATCACCCGCGCGCAGCAGCGCCAGGACCTCGTCGGCGCCGGCGACCGTCTCCGACGCGATGCGGGCCTCGGCGTCGATCAGGACCGCCATCGGCGTCCCGCTCGCCCCGAAGGCGTCCCCGGCGGTGAAGTCGTCGTCGAGCAGCACGACGCCGGAGAAGCCCTCGTCGCGCACGGTCGCCTCCGCGCCGGCGCTCAGCACGATGAGCTCGGGATCGCCCGGCGCCCGCCGCTGCTCCCACGCGCGCAGGTCCTCGCGCAGGTCGCGGCAGAACCCGCACCCGGGGTTCCAGAACAGCACCACCGACGGCACGCCGCGCGGCTCGGACAGGTCGACCGTCGCGCCGTCGAGCGCGGGCAGGACGACGTGCGGCACCGCATCGCCCACGCGCGGGCCCGGCTCGACGTGGACGATGTCGAGCAGGCCGGCGAGCGCGCGGTCGTGCAGCCCGCGCACCCCCTCGGGGCCGTACGCCGGACCGGCGGCGATCGTCCCGTCGGCCGACACGAGCACCGCCGCCGGCGTCCCGTGCGCCTCGAACGAGCCGGCCACCGCGCGGTCGCCGTCGAGCAGCACGCGATCGAGCTCGTGCCCGGCGGCCTCGGCGCGGACCGCCTCGGCGTCGCCGGTGGCCAGCACCGCCACCACGACGCGATCGGCGTCGCCGGCCTGCCAGGCCGCCACGTCGGGCATGAGGTCGCGACACGGCCCGCAGCTCGGGTCGCTGAAGACGAGCAGCGCGGGCAGCGCCGGCCGGAGCAGGTCCTCGAGCCCCACGACGCCGCCCGCCGCCGCCGGAAGCGCGAAGCTCGGCGCGCGCTGCCCCGCGAGCGAGCCCGGATCGTCCTCGCCGGCGTCGTCGTACGCGGCGAGCTCGCCGCTGCGGATCGCGGCGAGCTGGCGCTCGAGGTCCTCCACGCGCAGCAGCAGCCGACCGTGGGCGCGCAGCGCCGCCATGAGCGCCGCGCCGCCGCCCACCAGCAGGACGGCGGCGAACGCACCCGCGGCGACGGCGACCGCCGCCGCACCGCTCAGGTCGCCGAGCCACGCGACGGCGCTCGGTCCGGGATCGCCGGCGCCGGCGGCCACGACGACGACCGCCAGCGCGGCGAGCACGCCGTTGCGGGCGAGCGTTCGCCCGCCCGCCGGCTCGGAGTGCAGCTGCCCGAAGCAGTGGCAGTCGGGCGCCTCGCCACGCCTGACGGCGCGCGCGATCGCCGCGACGAACGCGAGCAGCAGGACGAGCGCGCACGCGGCGGCGACCGTCGCGGTGCGCGCCGGCAGGAGCGCCGCCGCGATCGCCAGCTCGGCGAGCGGCAGCGCGACGGCCAGCGGCGCCACCGCGCCGTCCGGCACGCCGAAGCCGCGCAGCGCCTCGCGTGAGCCCTTGCGATCGGCGAGCTTGGCCGCGCCGGCGACCGCGAACGTCGCCCCGAGGACCAGCCGGATCGCGAGCAGGACCCCGCCGGGCATCGATCAGGCGACCACGCAGGCGCCGTCGCGGCACACCATGCCGGTCGGGCAGCAGGTGATCCCGTCACCCGAGCCGCAGACCTGGCCCTTCGGGCAGCAGAGCCCGCTCACCGTCGTGAGCTTCCCGCCGAGCGACACGGTCCCCGGCGGGCAGCAGATGTCGCGGCCCAGCGGCACCACGCGATCGGGCGGGCAGCAGACCGTCGGCGAGTCCTTCGTGATGCCGCCGTTGCCGGGCAGGATCATCGGCCCGCAGGTCGTCCCCTTCGGGCAGCACGTGACCTGCTTCTTGCCGGGCGGGCCGACGTGGCAGCAGGAGCGCCGCTTCGTGTCGCAGCAGATGAACCGCTTGTCGTCGTAGCAGCAGTCGTGGCCCTTCGGGCAGCACGTGTCGCCGCATCCGCGCCGGCCCTTCGAGCACTTCCGGCACCGCCCCTCGACGCACCGCTCGCCCCGCTCGCAGCAGCGGTCACGGCAGCGCACGCGACCGCGCGGGCACGTCTTCACGCAGCGCCCGTTCTCGCACTCCTCGCCCTCGGCGCAGCACGTCGAGCCGCAGCGCGCGCGGCCGCTCGGGCACTTGGGCACGCAGACGCCGTTCTGGCACTCCTCGTTGGCCTGGCAGCACGCGGCGTGCTCGTAGGCGCCCGACCCCGCGCCGCAGCCCGTCGTGTTCGGCGGGCACCCGATATGGCTGGCGCACGGGCTCTGCGTCGGGCCCGCGGGGCCGCACGTCGTTCGCACCGGGCGGCCGTCGCTCGTCTTCGACGACGCCGGCGGGCAGCAGAACGGGAAGTCCGGGCAGCACAGCTGCTCCGTCGTGCAGCAGACGCCGAAGCGCGGGTCGCCGCAGGCGACGGGCGATCCGGCGGGGCACCCGGCCGCCTCCGCGCGTCGGGGCCACAGCCCGGCCGGCACCACGCCGGCCACCAGCGCGCCACCGAGGACGCGGAGCATCCGGCGGCGCGGCATCGGTGCCGCCGCTCCACGCGCGAGCTCGTCGAATAGGTGGCGCTCCATCGCTCTCCCCGCCCGAGGTCGGAACCCCCAGCGCGCCGGATCCTAGACAGACCGCCTCAGGTGCGCAACGACCGACCGCGCACCGCGGCCCGCCGGGGGTCGCCGCTCACGAGACCGGCGGCGGGTCGCCGGCCGCGCTCGCGGCCAGCGACGGATCCCAGTCGCAGACGACGCACGCGTGGTCGAAGGCCGAGCGCGCGAACGCGAGCGCGGCCGCGTGGTGGTCGCCCGTCGCGTCGGCGTCCTCGTCGTCGAGGAGGTAGAGGCCCATCTCGGCCTCCCAGCGTGCCGCGGGCGGCGACAGCGTCGCGGCCTCGAACCCCGGCGGCGCCGGGTGCGCGTACGCGTAGTAGGCGGGCCGGTCGTACGTCGGGTCGCCCGGCCACCACCCCACCGCGACGTCCTGGGCGTCGAGCGAGTTGCGCGGGATGAAGCCGTCGGCCGGCAGGTCGGCGGGACGGCCGGAGTAGAGGCTGACCGCGAGGTCGAACGACCCCCACCACGCGTTGACCGGCGTCGACCGGCCGCGGTAGGGCGCGCGGTACGCCGCCAGCACGAGCGCGGCGCGCGTCGCGGCGGCGAAGTACGACGCGACCTGGCCGGGGTC
Organism: Capillimicrobium sp.; assembly: GCA_035761245.1. Classification (GTDB taxonomy): domain Bacteria; phylum Actinomycetota; class Thermoleophilia; order Solirubrobacterales; family Solirubrobacteraceae; genus Capillimicrobium. Next base: position 18,082 of record DASTRJ010000153.1, read on the forward strand.
GTAGGTCGCGTGCTCGTGGTCCTCGTCGAGCGGCACGCTCCAGGGCACCTCCTGCGGCGTGGAGTTGATGGCGACGGCGCCGGCGAGCTGCTCGATCGCCTGGAGCAGCTCGCGCGCCACGTCGCCCACCGCCCGGTCGGGCATGAGCGCGACGCGGCGCACGCCGCCGGCGCTGTGCTCGACGACGGCCTCGTGGCCGTGGAGGTCGAGCGCCACCACGAACGCGCCCGAGCCGTCGGGCGCCGGCAGCGGCGCGGTCTCCCAGCCGCGGGCCGTCAGGCGCAGGGCGGCGTGCTGCAGCTGCGGCTCCGGCGGCGCGAGGGCGACGGCGAGCTTGCCGAGCACCTGCGCGTGGCCGTGCAGCGTGTCGCACGTCGCGGCCCACTCCTGGTAGCGCACGGCGCGAGCGTACGCCGAGCCGAGCGGCGAGGGAAGCGCTACCGCGCGCTCGCGGTCTCGGCGTGGCGCCGCAGCACCTCGGCGGTCGCCCGGTCCGCCGGGAAGAACGACTCGATCGACAGCTCCTCGACCGTGATGTCCACCGGCGTGCCGAACGTCGTGACCGTGCTGAAGAACCGCAGCTCGCCGTCGTCGGTGCGCAGCCGCAGCGGCACGACGACGTCGCTGCGCTCCGGGGCCCCGTGCGCCGGCTCGCCACCGTCCTCGACCGGATAGGACTCGAGCTCCGCGTAGAGCGTCCTCAGGGCGGGATCGCCGGTGAGCGCCGCCTGGCGGCCGAGCCGCTCGAGCAGGTGCTCGCGCCACTGCGCGAGGTTGACGATCCGCGGCGCCAGCCCCTCCGGGTGCAGGCTCGCGCGCAGCACGTTCATCGGCGGCGCGAGGAGGTGCTCGGGGAGGCCGGCCATCAGCAGCTGCGCCCCGCGGTTGTAGGCGACGAGCGCCCAGCCGTGGTCGACGGTGATCGCCGGATACGGGTCGTGGCCGTCGAGCACGAGCTGGACGGCTTCGTGGACCGGCGCCATCTCGGGGTCGTCGAGCGAGCGCTCCTCGAAGACCGGCGCGTACCCGGCCGCCAGCAGCAGCCGGTTGCGCTCGCGCAACGGGACGTCGAGCTGGTTGGCGAGGTGCAGGACCATCTCGGCGCTGGGCCGGGCGCGGCCGGTCTCCACGAAGCTGAGGTGGCGGGCCGAGATCCCGGCGTCGAGCGCGAGATCGAGCTGGCTGAGGCGCCGGCGCTGCCGCCACTCGCGCAGCAGCGCGCCGATCGGCGCCGGGGCCTTGACGGTCGAAGTGCTCATCGACCGCGACGCTAACGGTCCCCGGCGCCGCCGGCACCTACCTCGCAGGTAACGTCAGTCGCGAGCGGGCAGGTCGCCGAAGAACCCGACGACGCGGCGCAGGCGGCCGTCGTCGGCCAGCTCGGCGACGTCGACGCCCGCGGCGGCGACGGCGCCGTCGGGCGAGACGAGCTCCCAGGCGTAGCGCGCGTGGCCGTGGTGCTCGTCGATCCCGCTGACGCGCCGGAAGCGGTGGCCGGCGAACTGCTGCTGCATCGCCGCCGCCATGTCGCTGATGCCGCCGTGGCCCTCGCCGGTCAGCGGCGGGTCGACGAGGCGGCCGTCCTCGCACCACACCTGCGCGATGAGCGCGTCGCGCCGGGCCGGGTCGGTCTCCCCATAGGCCTCGAGATAGCCGTCGACGACGGCGGTGAGATCGTGCATGCGGTCCTCCTGTTCGGGTCGTGATCGACTGCGACCCGACGGTCGCGCACCGCCCGCGGTGCGTCCACGACCTCGCAGGTAAGCGCCAGGCCGCGCTTACCTCCGACGTCATCGACCGCGCGGGCGCGGCGCGCGACGGTGCCGGCATGCCCGCTCGCCCACCCGTGCGGCGGCCCCGCGACGGGCCCGCCTGTCAGCAGGCCGCCTTCGAGCCCGGCGACGACGACCGGCTCGTCCGCGCCGCGTTCGCCTGCCCGGTGTGCCTGCGCGCCGCGGGCGGAGTCCGGCTCGTGGACGCCTTCGCGTTCCCGGTCGGCGAGCTGTCGTGCCGGTCCTGCGAGCGGCTGTGGCAGGTCGAGCTCACGCTCCCGCAGCTGCTCGTGCTGCTGACGCGAGACGTGGCCGGCCTGGCCGTCGACGCCGGCCCGCAGGCGCAGCGGCTGCGCGCGGCGTTCGCCTAGCGCCGGCCGCGCACGACGACCGTCGCACCGCGCGCGGGGATCATCGTGACGTTGCGATGCAGCGCGCGCTCGGGCTCCGGATCGGCGGCGACGAGGTCGAGCCGGCGCGCCATCTCGCGCAGGACGATCCGCTGCTCGGCCATCGCGAGCGTCGCGCCGAGGCAGCGCCGGATGCCGCCGCCGAACGGGATCCACTCGTACGTCCCCGGCTTGTGTCCGTCCCACCGCTCGGGCCGGAACGCGAACGGCTCGGGATAGAGGTCCTCGCGGTGGTGCAGGAGGAGGATGCTGATCAGGACCGGAGTGTCGGCGGGGACGGCGTAATCGCCGAGGCGCCAGGGCAGCTTCACCCGCCGGCCGACGATCGGCACCACCGGCCGCGAGCGCATCGTCTCGGTGATCGTCGCCTCGATCGCCTCCTCCGCCCCCTCGCCGCTGCGGACCGCCTCGACCAGGCGCTCGTGCGCGTCCGGCGTACGGAGGAGGCGCTCCCAGGCCCAGGCCAGCGAGTT
>DASTRJ010000154.1:0-9074 GCA_035761245.1 Capillimicrobium sp.
GCTCGCCGAGGAGAGCGGGCTGATCGGCGACGTCGGCGCCTGGGTGCTGCGCGAGGCGGTGCGCCACGCCGCGGCGTGGCGACGGGCGGGCACGCCGGTGCTCGCGGGCGCCATGGTCGGCGTGAACGTGTCGTGGCGGCAGGTCTCGCAGCCGACGCTCGTCGACGAGGTCGTCGCGGCGCTCGACGAGCACGGGCTCGAGCCGGCCGCGCTCTGCGTCGAGGTGACCGAGTCGGCGCTCATGGAGGACTGCGGGCGCTCGCGCGCCACGCTGCGCCGCCTGCGCGCCCTCGGCGTGAGGATCTCGCTCGACGACTTCGGCACCGGGCACTCGTCGCTGTCGGTGCTGCGCGACTTCCCGCTGGACTCGCTGAAGCTCGACCGCTCGTTCCTGTCCGGCGGCGGCGACTGGGAGATCGTCGAGGCGGTGTGCCGGATGGCGCGCTCGATGGAGCTGCGCGTCGTCGCGGAGGGGATCGAGGAGCCGCGCCAGGCCGAGCGCGCGGCGCGGCTCGGCTGCGACTTCGGCCAGGGCTGGCTGTACTGCCACCCGCTGCCGGCCGCCGAGCTCGAGGCGGAGGTGGCGAGGCTGGCGACCGCGCTGCGCCGCGGCGGCCCGGCGCGCGTCGCCTGAGCGCCGCTACCGTCACGGGCCGTGCGCATCCTGTTCGTCTGCATGGGCAACATCTGCCGCTCGCCGACCGCCGAGGGCGTGATGCGGCGGATGCTCGAGGACGCCGGCCTCGCCGACCGGGTCACGATCGACAGCGCCGGCACCGGCGGTTGGCACGCCGGCGAGCCGCCGGACGCGCGCGCGACGGCCGCGGCGCGCCGCCGCGGGATCGCGCTCGACGGCGCGGCGCGGCAGGTCACGGCGGCCGACTTCGAGGAGTTCGACCTCATCCTCGCGATGGACCGCGACAACCTCGCCGAGCTGCACCGCCGCGCCCCCGACGACGAGGCCCGCGACCGCGTGCGGCTGCTGCGCGAGTTCGACCCGGCGTCCGCCGGGGCGCCCGACCTGGACGTGCCGGATCCCTACTACGGCGGCCCGACCGGCTTCGACACCGTGCTCGACCAGGTCGAGGCGGCCTGCGCCGGGCTGCTGGACGAGGTGCGCAAGGCGGTCGCGTGACCGCGGCGCTGCCGCCGTTGCCGGCCGAGCTCGGCGCGGCGACGCGCGCCACGCCGGTGCCGGGCGGCGACATCAACGCGGCGTGGCGGGTCGAGCTCGCCGACGGCCGGCACGCGTTCGTCAAGCACCGCCCGGGCGCGCCCGCGGGCGAGTACGCGACCGAGGCGGCCGGCCTGCGCTGGCTGGCCGAGCCCGGCGCGCTGCGCCTGCCCCGCGTCCTCGCCGTCAGCGACGCGGCGCTCGCGCTCGAGTGGGTCGACGAGGGCCGGCTCGACGCCGCCGGCGAGGAGGAGCTGGGCCGCGGGCTGGCCGAGCTGCACGCCGCCGGAGCGCCAGCCTTCGGCGGGGCGTGGCCGCTGCGGCTGGGCGCGGTCGTGCTCTCCAACGAGCCGCTGGCCGACTGGCCCGCGTTCTACGCCGAGCGCCGGCTGCGCCCGCTCGCCGCGCAGGCCCGCGATCGCGGGGCGCTGAGCGCCGCGGGGGCGGCCGCGATCGAGCGGGTGTGCGAGCGCATCGACGAGCTCGCCGGGCCGCCGGAGCCGCCGGCGCGCATCCACGGCGACCTGTGGAGCGGCAACGTCCTCGCGGGCGCCGATGGGCGGCCGTGGCTCATCGACCCGGCGGCGCACGGCGGGCACCGCGAGGTCGACCTCGCGATGCTGCGGCTCTTCGGCGCGCCGTCGCCGCGGGTACTGGCCGCCTACCAGGAGGCACGTCCGCTCGCCGCGGGTCACGACGAGCGCGTGGCGCTCTGGCAGCTCCTGCCGCTGCTCGTGCACGCCGTCCTGTTCGGCGGCGGCTACGGCGCGAGCGCCGAGCGGGCCGCGCGCCGCTACGGTTGAGCGCGATGGACCTCGGGCTGATCGACCGCGCGTGCGTCGTCACCGGCGCCAGCAAGGGCATCGGGCTGGCGATCGCCCGCCAGCTCGTCCAGGAGGGCGCACGGGTGCTGCTCGTCGCGCGCCGCCAGGACGAGCTGCGCGCGTGCGCCGACGAGCTCGGCGCGCAGTCGCTCGCGATCGACGTCACCGAGCCGGACGCGGCCGAGCGCATCGTCGCGGCCTGCGAGGAGCGCTTCGGGCGCGTCGACGTGCTCGTCAACAACGCCGGCGTGGCCGAGGTGCGCGACCTCGACGAGCTGACCGACGCCGAGTGGCAGCGCGACTGGGAGCTGCACGTGATGGCGCCGATGCGGCTCATGCGGGTCGCCTGCCCGCGCATGGCGGAGGCCGGCTGGGGGCGCGTGCTGAACGTGTCGTCCTCGTCGGGCAAGCGCCCGTCGTCGACGCTGGCGATGTCGTACTCGGTGACGAAGGCGGCGCAGCTCGCGCTCTCGCGCGCGTTCGCGGACCGCTATGCCGGCAGCGGCGTCCGCGTCAACGCGATCGCGCCGGGCATGGCGCTCAGCGAGGGGTGGACGGCGCCCGGCGGGCTCGCGGACCAGCTCGCCGAGCGGCGCGGGTCGACCCGCGGCGAGGTGCTGCGGGCCCAGGGCGAGCGCCTGCCGATCGGGCGCGCGCTCGACGTCGACGAGATCGCCCGCGTGGCGGTGCTGCTGTGCAGCGAGGCGGCCAGCGGCGTCGCGGGCGCGGCGTGGTCGGTCGACGGCGGCGTCTGGGCGTCGATCGTCTGACGGCGCCGCGGCGCTCGCGCGTAGGATCCCGCGCCATGCCCGTGAAGACCGAGGCCATCGGCAAGACCTATCCGCCGACGACGTACGCGGTCGGCCGCGAGAAGATCCGCGAATACGCGCACGCGGTCGGCGAGACGAACCCGCTCCATCTCGACGTGGAGGCCGCCCGTGCCGCCGGCTTCGCCGACGTCGTGGCGCCGCCGATGTTCGCCGTCGTCTACTCGGCGCCGGCGGTGATGCCGGTGCTGTTCGACCCCGAGGTCGGGATGGACTTCGCGCGGATGGTCCACGGCGGCCAGGAGTTCACGTGGGGTGAGCTCGTCGTCGCGGGCGACGAGATCACGACGACCGTCTCGGTGCGCGACATCCACGAGCGGGCCGGCAACGGCTTCTACGTCTTCGAGGCCCGCTCGGTCAACCAGGACGGGGCCGAGGTCTGCCTCGGCATCTGGAGCAACATCGTGCGAGGTGCCTGATGGAGATCCCGGAGCTCAAGGTCACGCCCGACAAGTACCTCACCGTCCGCTACGCGGGCGCGTCGGGCGACTTCAACCCGATCCACATCGACGACGAGCTGGCGCGCGCCGTCGGCCTGCCGGGGAAGATCCTCCACGGGCTGTGGACGATGGCCCAGGTCGCGCGCGCGTTGACCGACGCGGGCGGCGGGCCGGCCTCGCTCAAGCGGCTGCGGGTGCAGTTCCGCGGCATGGGCGTCCCCGAGGCGGAGATCACGGTGACGGGCACGGTCACCGAGATCCGCGACGGCATCGCGCACATCGACTGCGTCGCCGAGCAGAACGGCAAGGCGATCGTGCGCAACGCCGACGCGGACGTCGTCGTCCCCGGCGGGGCCTAGCCCGAGGCGGCCACCTCGCGCGGCTGCAGCGCCGTGGAGGCGCAGAAGCCGAACGTCGTGGCGGACGCCCCGGGCGCGAGCGGCCCGGCCCAGTCGGGCAGCGTGACCGCGACCTGCTCGCCGCTGCGCGCGACGGTGCCGCTCCAGCTCTGGGTGATCGCCGCGCGGCCGTCGAGGCTGAACGTCAGCCGCGCCGGTCGCGCCGGCGTGGTCCCGGTGTTCGTGACCGCGATGCCGGCGCAGTAGCCGCCGTCCCACTGCGACTGGACGACGGCGCGCGCGGTGAACGCCGCGGGCGGCTGCGGCTGCGGCTGCGGGTCGGGGTCGGCCGGCGGCGCGTCGCCGGGCGGCGGCGGCGACGTGACGCCGTCGGCGAGCGCCTGCGCCTCGCCGGGCGTGCCGTCTCCGCTCAGGCAGAACCCGGTCGACTCGTACGTGGCGCCGGGCGCCAGCGTCTGGGCCCACGCCGGCAGGGCGACGTCGACGGCCTCGCCGCCGCGGGTGAACGTCCCGTTCCACGAGCCGGCGAGCGCGGTGCCGGCCGGCAGGCGGAACCGCAGGCGCAGGTTCGTGGCGGTCGTCGCGCCGCCGTTGCGCACCCGCAGGTGCGCGCAGGCGCCGCCCGGCCAGCGGTCGTCGACGATCGCCTCGGCGGTCAGCGGGCCGGCCGGCTGCGGCTCCGGGCCGGGCTCGGGGTCCGGATCCGGGTCGGGGTCCGGCTCGGGATCGCCGCCGCCGGCCGGCTCGCCGCGCATCAGCGCCTGGAGCATCGCGACCTTGCCGGCGTCGGTCGTGGTCCAGTCGTCGCGCAGCACGCCGCCGGTGTCGCCGGAGTTGGGGTTCCAGGCCCAGTAGGTCCACGAGTGGCCGCGCCGGGCGAGGAAGTCGGCGAACAGCCGCTGCCAGCGCCCCTCGACGGTGTCGGTGCTCGTCGAGCGGCCGCCGAACTCACCGACGAGGATCGGCGCGATGCCCTGCCGGGCGATGTAGTCGAAGCCCTTCTCCCAGCGATCCTCGAGCGCGCCCGCCAGGTCGGCCGACGAGAACCACGGCTGCGGGAAGACCCCGGGCCCGTACTCGTGCGGCGAGTAGACGAGCTTGTGCGGGAGCGCGAGCCGCACGGGCGCCTGCCGCACGCCCTCGAGGTTGCCGCCCCACCAGTGCCGGTCGAGCAGCTGGCCGGCGACCGGTCCCTCGACGCCCTCGACGACGATCAGCCAGTGCGGGGCGATCGCGCCGATCGCGTCGCCGGCGCGCTCGGCCGCGCGGCGCCAGTCCGTGGCGCCGCCGGTGCCCCAGGTGGCGGCGCCGTGCGGCTCGTTCTTCAGGTCGGCGGCGACGACGTTGGGCCGGTCGGCGTAGCGGCGGGCGAGCATCCGCCAGGCGGCGACCCAGTCGTCCTCGCTGTAGCCGTTGCCGTACCAGAGGTCGCTCGTGAAGGCGTCGTCGGCGGTCGAGTGGTTGTCGAGCACGACGAGCAGGTCCTGGCGACGCGCCTCGGCGATGATCTCGTCCATCGCCTGCAGCGGCGTCCTGCCCTGCAGGGCGGCGTTGCGGCCGCCGCCGAAGTCGACCGACGAGAACGAGCTCGCCTGCAGCATCTCCAGCGAGAACGGCAGCCGGATGGCGTTGAAGCCGAGCCGCCGGATCTGGGCGAGCATGTCGCGGTAGTCGCGCGCCCAGAGCCCGTGGGGGACGTGGTCGTGCGTCTCGAAGCCGAACCAGTTGACGCCCTGGATGACGAGCGGGTCACCGTGGCGGTCGACGATGCGGGCGCCGCTCGTCGACAGCGGGGCGCGGTCGACGACGCCGGCGACGGCGGGGGTGGAGCTGGTGGCGAGGGCGCCGGCGAGCAGCGTGCTGGCGAGCGCCACGGCGGACCTTCGGGGCATGCGATCCTCCTTGACCGGCTGTGGTGGCGCGTCAACGTAGGGAGCGCGGGCGCGGCGCCTGCCGGTTGCCGCGTCGCGGCCCCCGCGCGGAGCGGTACGGTCCGCTGCTGCGATGACCGATCTCTCCAAGCTGCGCGACCGGGTCGCGCTCGTCACCGGCGGCGCGAGCGGCCTCGGGCGGGCGACCGCCCTCGCGCTCGCGGAGGCCGGCGCCGAGGTCGTCATCGCCGACGTCGACGCCGAGGCGGGGCGGGCGGTCGCCGAGCAGGTCGGCGGCCACTTCGTCGCCACCGACGTCGCCGACCCCGCGGCCAACGAGGCGATGGTCGCGTTCGCGACCGAGCGCTGCGGCGGGCTCGACCTCGTCTTCCTCAACGCCGGCCTGGTGAGCGGGACGGCGATCGGACACGACTTCGACGTCGAGCGCTACCGCCGCGTCATGGGCGTCAACCTCGACGGCGTCGTCTTCGGGACGAACGCGGCGATCCCGGCGCTGCGCGCCCGCGGCGGCGGCTCGATCGTCGCCACCGCGTCGCTGGCGGGCCTGGCGCCGGTGCCGATGGACCCGATCTACGCGGCCAACAAGCACGCGGTCGTCGGCCTCACCCGCTCGCTCGGGCCGGCGCTGGCGCCCGAGCGCATCCGCTTCAACGCGGTGTGCCCGGGCTTCGCGGTGTCGGCGATGACGGCGCCGCTCGAGGGCGCGCTCAAGCAGGCCGGGCTCGACCTCATCCCGGCCGAGACGGTGGCCGACACCGTCGTGCGCATCTTCGCCGGCGAGGGGACGGGGGAGTGCTGGTTCATCCAGCTGCGCCGCGAGCCCGACGTCTTCCGCTTCCGCAACGTGCCCGGCCCGGGCGCGCCGGAGCCGACGGCGGCGTAGCGGTCCGGATCGACCCGGGCCGACGCGGGGGTGCTCCGAGTTTCGGACGCTATGCGTCGCAAACTCGGAGCACGTGCCGCGACGCCTACGCCTCCTCGGCCTGCAGCTCCTTGACGCGGCTCTCCAGCTGCGCCATCACGTCGGGGTCGCGCAGCGTGGTGACGTCCCCGAGCTCGCGGCCCTCGGCGATGTCGCGCAGCAGGCGGCGCATGATCTTGCCGGAGCGGGTCTTCGGCAGGTCGTCGGACCAGATGATCCGCTTCGGCCGCGCGAGCTTGCCGATGCGCGTCGCGACGTGCTCGCGGATGTCGGCCTCGAGCTCGTCGCTGCCGTCGAGGTCGCCCTCGAGGGTCACGAACGCCGTGACCGACTGGCCGGTGTCCTCGTCGGTCTGGCCGATCACCGCCGCCTCGGCGACCTTGGCGTGCGAGACGATCGCGCTCTCGATCTCCGCCGTCGACATGCGGTGTCCCGAGACGTTCAGCACGTCGTCGACGCGCCCGATCACCCAGAAGTAGCCGTCGGCGTCCTGGCGCGCGGCGTCGCCGACGAAGTACGTCTCCGGGCCGAAGCGCTCCCAGTACGTGCTGACGTAGCGGTCGTCGTCGTCGTAGAGCGTGCGCAGCATCCCCGGCCACGGCCGCGTCAGCGTCAGCAGCCCCTGCGTGTCGGGCGGCACCGGCTGGCCGTCCTCGTCGACCACGCGCGCCGCGATGCCCGGCAGCGGCCGGCCGGCCGAGCCGGGCTTGGTCGCCTGGGCGCCCGGCAGCGTGGTGATCATGATGCCGCCGGTCTCGGTCTGCCACCACGTGTCGACGATCGGGCAGCGCCCGCCGCCGACGACCTTCCAGTACCAGAGCCACGCCTTCGGGTTGATGGGCTCGCCCACCGTGCCGAGCAGCCGGAGCTTGCCCAGGTCGAAGCGCTCGACGTGCTCGGTGCCCCACTTGATGCACGCCCGGATCGCGGTCGGCGCGGTGTAGAAGATCGTCACGCCGTAGCGCTCGCACAGCTCCCACCAGATGCCCTTGTGCGGGTAGTCCGGCGCGCCCTCGTACATGACCGACGTGGCGCCGTTCATGAGCGGGCCGTAGACGATGTACGAGTGCCCGGTGACCCAGCCGACGTCGGCCGAGCACCAGTAGACGTCGCTCTCCGGCTTGAGGTCGAAGACGTACCGGTGCGTCCACGCGACGTGCGTCAGGTAGCCGCCGGTCGTGTGGAGGATGCCCTTCGGCTTCGCCGTCGAGCCGCTGGAGTAGAGGATGTAGAGCGGGTGCTCGGCCTCGAGCGGCTCGGCGGGGCACTCGGGCGCGGCCGCCTCCATCGCCTCGTGGAACCAGACGTCGCGCTCGCCCATCGGGCAGTCGACGCCGGTGTGGCGGACGACGAACACCGTGTCGACCGGGATCCCGGTGTCGTCGACGGCCTGCTTGATCGCCGCCGTCCTGCCCTTGCGGCGCGCGCCGTCGACGGTGACGAGCGCCTTGGCGTTCGAGAACTCCATGCGCTCCTTGACGCTCTCCGGCGAGAAGCCGCCGAAGACGACGTTGTGCGGCGCCCCGATCCGGGCGCACGCCAGCATCGCGACGACGACCTCCGGGATCATCGGCAGGAAGATCCCGACGACGTCGCCCTTGCCGATGCCGCGGTCCTTCAGCGCGTTGGCGAAGCGCTGGACGTCCGCGAGCAGCTCCGCGTAGGTGACGTCGCGCTCCTCGCCCTCCTCGCCGCGCCAGTGGAACGCGACGCGGTCGCCGTGCCCCGCCTCGACGTGGCGATCGAGGCAGTTGTACGACGCGTTGAGCGTCCCGTCGGTGAACCACTTGTAGAAGGGCGGGTTCGCGTCGTCGAGCGCGACGGTCGGCTCGCGGAACCAGTGCAGCGCCTTGGCCTGCCGCAGCCACCAGCCGGCCGGGTCGCGCTCGGCCTCCTCGTGCTCGGACTCGTCGGCGATGAGCGCCTGGCGACGGAGCTCCTCGGGCGGCTCGAACCACTCGACCTCCAGCAGCTCCGCAAGCTCGCGCTCGGTATCCGTCGCCATCGCTCTCTCCTCTCTCGACGTGGTCTAGGCCACCATCATGCCTGGGTCGGCGTCCCGACGCGACCGCGCGTGGCGGCCGGCGTCTCCGAGACGACAGGCGGCTCGGTGCCCTCCGCGCCGAGACCCGTCTCCGAGCGGACGTACAGCTCGTGGAACGACCGCTCGTTGCCCCGCTCGCGGCTCAGCATCGTGCCCGCCCAGCAGGCGATGAAGCCGAGCGGGATCGAGATGATCCCCGGGTTGGAGAGGTCGTAGAACGAGAACAGGCCGCCCTCGGAGTCCGGCCCGGGCCACACCTTCGGGCTGATCAGCACGAGGAAGATCGACGAGATCGTCCCGACGAACACGCCGGTGACCGCGCCGACCGTGTTGAAGCGCGGCCACGTCAGCGCCAGCAGCAGCGCGGGGAAGTTCGCGCTCGCCGCCACGGCGAACGCGAGGCCGACCATGAACGACACGTTCAAATCCTTGCCGCCGCCGATCGCGATGGCGATCGCGATCGCGCCGATGAGCGCCGCGGCGATCCGCGCGACGTGGACCTCCTCGCGCTCGGAGTCCTTGCCCTTGCGGACCACGTTCGACCACAGGTCGTGCGCCATCGCGCCCGAGGCGCTGATCACCAGGCCCGCGA
>DASTRJ010000155.1:0-12953 GCA_035761245.1 Capillimicrobium sp.
ACGCCGTCCGCTGGTCGGCGGGCGCGAGCGCCTGGGAGCGCGGCGAGCCGTTCGAGGACTGGCTGTCGCGCGCCGACGAGGCGCTGTACGCGGAGAAGGAGGGCCGCCGCCGCGAGCGCGCCGCCCGCCTCGCCGCCATCGGCTCCGACGCGTAAGACCGCGCGCGCCGGGGACGCAGACGGGTCATGACCGCGATCGAGGCGGAGGGTGTTAGCGTCGTCGCCGTCGACCAGGAGTCCCGGACATGGCTCGACGCGCTGTCGACCGCAGGACCGAGCCGCGACGCCGCGGTCGGGCGCCTGCATGCCCTCCTGCTGCGGGCGGCGCGCTTCGAGGTCGGCCGGCGACGGGCCGCGCTGGCCGCCACCGGCGAGCGGGAGCTCGACGACCTCGCGGCGCAGGCGGCCGACGACGCGCTCATGGCCGTGCTGCGCAAGCTCGACACGTTCCGCGGCGACAGCCGGTTCACGACGTGGGCGTACAAGTTCGCGCTGCTCGAGGCGGCCGTGAAGGTCCGCCGCCGGGCGTGGGCGCAGCGCGAGGTCCCGCTCGAGTCCGAGGGCTGGGCGCGCCTGGCCGACCGCCGTGGGGCGCCCGACACCGACGCCGAGACCAACGACCTGCTCCGGGCGATCGGCGCCGCGATCGCCGACGCGCTCACGCCGCACCAGCGCGCCGTGCTCGTCGCCGTCGCGCTCAACGACGTGCCGATCGACGTGCTGGCCGAGCGGATGAGCACGACGCGCGGGGCGCTGTACAAGACGCTGCACGACGCCCGCAAGGCGCTGCGCGCCCACCTCGGTCGGGAGGGCTATGAGATCGGCGCGAGCGGGCAACCGGGAGGCAGGCGATGACCGAGCGCGATCCGCACGAGATGGTCCGCCGGCTGCTCGGCCCGTCCGAGCCGGAGCTGACCTGCGAGGCGTGCTTCGAGCAGCTCGACCGCTACGTCGAGCTGGAGCTGCGCGGCGACGACGCCGATGCCGCGGTCCCGGGGATGCACGCCCACCTCGAGGGCTGCCCCGCCTGCCGCGAGGATCACGCGAGCCTGCGCGCGCTGCTGTCCGGCTAGCGTGGAGGGCGTGGACGGCGCCCGTCACGACATCGAGAGCCGCGAGGACTGCGAGCGCCTCGTGCGCGCGTTCTACGGCCGCGCGCTCGAGGATCCGATCATCGGCTTCCTGTTCACCGACGTCGCGAAGCTCGACCTCGAGGAGCACGTCCCGGTGATCGCCTCGTTCTGGGAGACGATCCTGCTCGGCGCGCGCTCCTACAGCGGCGGCGCGTTCGCCCCGCACGCGCGGCTGCACGCGATGTCGCCGCTGCAGCGCGGCCACTTCGACCGCTGGCTCGTCCTCTGGCGGACGACCGTCGACGAGCTGTTCGCCGGCCCGCGAGCCGAGCTCGCCAAGAGCCACGCGGCCCGCGTCGCGCTCGCGTTCCATCGCCGTCTGCAGGGCTTCCCGCTGCCCGGCGAGCAGGTCTCCGGCCCGATCCCGCTGACGATCTCGCAGCACGGTCCGGGCCCGGAACGCGTCGACTGAACGTCCATGTGAGACTCCCGAGAAGGTCAAGCGGGCATCACCGCGAAAGATCGTGACGTCGCCTTACGGGGAGGGAGCGGCACATCTCAGGGGTTCCGCACAGCGCAGGATCGGCCGTCGGCGTCCAGCTGCCGCCGGCCTGGGCCACGGCTGACGTCCGCACCGTCGAGCCGATCGCCGAGGGCGACCTGCCGGACGGCGGCAGGATCACGCTCGGCCTGGAGGTGCTCGCCGACGGCACGCACGTCGTGGCGCTCGTGTGGCCGACGGGCCGGCGCCTCGCCCGCACCGGGCCCTCCACCCGCTGGTCGGTCGACGAGCACTTCGGCGGCGAGCCGCCGCTCGGCGCCCAGGAGCTGGTCGACCGGCTCTGGCAGCGCGCCGTGAACGCCCTGGTCGACGCGATCCACGCGGCGGCGCGCGAGGGCCGGTAGCGTCAGCGCATGGAGCTTCGCCCGTTCGGCCGCACCGGCGTCCAGGTCAGCCCGCTCTGCCTCGGAGCGATGATGTTCGGCTCGTGGGGCAACCCCGACCACGACGAGTCGGTGCGCATCATCCACCGCGCGCTCGACGCCGGCATCAACTTCATCGACACGGCCGACGTCTACTCGCGCGGCGAGTCGGAGGAGATCGTCGGCAAGGCGCTGCGCGGCGGCCGCCGCGACGGCGTCTTCCTCGCGACGAAGGTGCACGGCTCGATGGGCGACGACCCGAACGAGCGCGGCAACTCGCGCCGCTGGATCGTGCGCGAGGTCGAGGCGTCGCTGCGCCGCCTCGGCACCGACCGCATCGACCTCTACCAGATCCACCGCCCCGAGCCGGACACCGACGTCGAGGAGACGCTGTCGGCGCTGACCGACCTGGTGCGCGCCGGCAAGGTGCTCTACCTCGGCTCGTCCACGTTCCCGGCCTCGCAGATCGTCGAGGCGCAGTGGGTGGCGCGCGACCGGCGGCTGGAGCGCTTCGTCTGCGAGCAGCCGCCCTACTCGATGCTCGTGCGCGGGATCGAGGCCGACGTCCTGCCGACCGCCCGGCGCCACGGCATGGCGGTGATCCCGTGGAGCCCGCTCGCGGGCGGCTGGCTCTCCGGGCGCTGGCGCAAGGACCGCGAGCCCCCTCCGTCGACGCGCGCGCAGCGCCTGCCCCAGCGCTACGACCTCTCCGAGCCCGCCAACCAGCGCAAGCTCGACGCCGCCGACGCGCTCGCGCGGCTGGCCGACGAGGCCGGGATGTCGCTGATCCACCTCGCGCTGGCCTTCGTCATCCGCCATCCGGCGGTCACCTCGGCGATCATCGGACCGCGCACGATGGAGCAGCTCGAGTCGCAGCTCGGCGCGGCCGACGTGCGGCTCGACGACGCGCTGCTGGACCGCATCGACGAGATCGTGCCGCCGGGAACCAACGTCAACCCCGCCGACGCCGGCTGGCAGAACCCCGATCTGCAGCCCGCCGCCCGGCGCCGATGACGTCCAGGACGCCCGCGGGCGCCGACCGCTCCCCCGCGCTCAGCCGCCGGTGAACCCGAGGATCAGGTCTGCCGCCTCGGCCGGCACGTCGAGCTGCGGGCAGTGCCCGACGCCGTCGAGCTGCACCCAGTCGGCGTGCGGCAGCGCGGCGCGGAAGCGGGCCGCCGCCGACGGCCACGGGAGCATGAGGTCCTCGGTACCCCACACGATCCGCACGGGGCAGGCGATCCGCTCCGGCTCGAACGGCCAGCCGGCGGCCAGCGCGTGGTCGATGAGCGCCTCCGCTCCGCTGCACGCGGCGCCGCCGAGCATGAGGTGCGCCAGCAGCGGCGCCGGGATGTGCTCGTCGCGGACCGTCAGCAGCTGCGTGACGCGGCGGCGGCCCCGCGGCGTGGCCACGAGCGCGTCGGCCTGCGGCGCCGTGCCGCGCAGCATCCGGATCGCGGCGCGCTGCATCCGCAGCAGCTCCACGTAGGAGCGGTCGTCGCTCGCCCAGCCTCCGGCCGGCGCGAGC
Source organism: Capillimicrobium sp. (assembly GCA_035761245.1). Lineage (GTDB taxonomy): Bacteria > Actinomycetota > Thermoleophilia > Solirubrobacterales > Solirubrobacteraceae > Capillimicrobium. The sequence continues at coordinate 3,525 of DASTRJ010000155.1, forward strand.
GCGACGACGGTCCTGGCGCGGCCGCGGGCGGCCAGCTGCAGCGCGAGGCTGCCCCCGAGCGAGTTGCCGACGAGGTGCGCCAGCTCGAACCCGGCCTCGTCCATCGCGCGCTCGACCGCGTCGGCGAGCGTGTCGTCGGTGAGCGGGTCGTCGAGCGGCGGACCGCCCGCGTGCCCGGCGAGCGTCACCGCGAGCACGTCGTGCCGGCGCTCGAGCGCGGGCAGCACCAGCTCCCACGTCCGCCACGTGTCGGCGAAGCCGTGCAGCAGGACCATCGGCGAGCCCGTGCCGCCGCGATGCGAGGGGGTGAACGCGGTCTGCACCACGCCGCACCGTACCGGCGCCCGCGCCGGCGCCGGCGCGCCCACCGCCGCCCCGCCCAGGGGCGCGCGCTACCGCCGCGTCCCGACCGCGATGAGGTACTCCAGCTCGAAGCGCGCATCGTCGGGCGCGCCGCGGTTCCACTGCTCGAAGAAGGCGTCGAGCTGCTCGTCGAGCTCGCCCTCGCGACCGTTGGCAGCCGCGTTCGCCCGCGCGGCGATCGTCGGCCCGTAGCGCTCCCGGAAGTGCGCGGCGAACTCCACCGGCGTCCGGAACGCCGGCACGTCGAGCACGCCCCGCTCGAGCGTCCGCAGCTCGGCGTGCGAGCCGAGCAGCTCCTCGACGTGGGCCTCGCTGCCCCACAGCGGCGGCGGCGAGGCGCCCGGCGGTGGCGGCGGCATGAACGGGGCCATCGTCTTGAACAGCGCGCCGATCATCCCGTCCGGCGTCCAGCTCAGCATCCCGATCGTGCCCCCGTGGCGGCAGACCCGCACGAGCTCGTTCGCCACGTCCTCGTGGTGCGGCGCGAACATCGCCCCGATGCACGACATCACGACGTCGAACGACCCGTCCTCGAACGGCAGCCGCTCGGCGTCGGCCTCCGCCCAGCGCAGGGTCAGCCCGGCCTCCTCGGCGCGGCGCCGCCCGACCTCCAGCAGCTCCGGGGTGAGATCGCTCGCGACCACCTCGGCGCCGGCCTCGGCGGCCGGCAGCGAGGCGTTGCCCGTCCCCGCGCCGACGTCGAGGACCCGCATGCCCGGCGCCACCCCGCACGCCTCGACGAGCCGAGGTCCGAGCGGCAGCAGCCACGTCTCGACCATGGACGGGTAGTCGCCCGACGCCCACATCTTGCGATGACGGGCCTTGAGCTCGGCGTCCGACGCGATCGACGACACAGTGCCTCCTCTGCGTTGGCTGATCCGACCGTATCCGGGGCGCGGGTCTCGGATCAACCGGTGGAATGCTCCCCTTCCGATGAGCTTGGGCGCGTCGCACGGTCTTCCTTGCACACGACCGGCGCGGAGGACGGACCTCCGCCGGAAGGGAGAGCACGATGCAGGGCCAGATCGTCCCCAACCTGTGGTTCGACACCCAGGCCGAGGAGGCCGCCGCCTTCTACACGTCCGTCTTCCCGCGCTCGCGGATCGTCGGCGTCGCCCGCTACACCGACGCCGGTCCCGGCGAGCCGGGCACGGTCATGACGGTCGAGTTCGAGCTCGACGGGCAGCGGTTCGTCGGCATCAACGGCGGCCCCGAGTTCACCTTCAGCGAGGCGGTCTCGTTCCAGATCACCTGCGAGAGCCAGGAGGAGCTCGACCGGTACTGGGAGACCCTGTCGGAGGGCGGCAGCGAAGGGCCGTGCGGCTGGCTGAAGGACCGCTACGGCCTCTCCTGGCAGGTGGTGCCCGCCGGGATGGACGAGCTGTTCAGCGACCCCGATCCCGAGCGCGCCAGCCGGGCGATGAAGGCCATGCTCGGCATGCGCAAGCTCGACATCGAGGCGCTGCGCCGCGCCGCGGACGGGATGCCGGCCTGACCGGCCGATGAGTTCTGCCGCCGCCCGCGGTCTCACACTCCGATGCGCAGATCGCGAGCAAGGAGCAGGACGTGAACGACGTGACGACCGTCGCCGTGGAGGCCGAGGGCCTCGTCAAGCAGTACGGCGGCCGCGGCGGGACCGTGGAGGCCGTCCGCGGGGTCGACCTCCGCGTCGAGGCCGGCGAGGTCTTCGGCTTCCTCGGGCCCAACGGCGCGGGGAAGTCGACGACCGTGCGGATGCTGACGACGCTGCTGTCGATCACGGCCGGCACGGCGCGGGTCGCCGGCATCGACGTGGCCGCGGACCCGGACGCCGTCCGCCGCCGGATCGGCGTGGCGCTGCAGGAGGCCGGCCTCGACCCGCGCCAGACCGGCCGCGAGCTGCTCACGCTCCAGGGGCGGCTGTTCGGCATGTCGCCGCGAGCCGCCGCCGCGCGAGCCGCCGAGCTGCTGGCGCTCGTCGACCTCGAGGAGGCGGGCGACCGCCGGATCAAGGGCTACTCGGGCGGCATGAAGCGCCGCCTCGACCTCGCCTCGGCGCTCGTCCACGAGCCGGACGTGCTGTTCCTCGACGAGCCGACCACCGGGCTCGACCCGGCCAGCCGGCTGACCGTGTGGGACGAGGTCCGGCGGATCAACGCCGCGGGCACCACGGTCTTCCTCACGACGCAGTACCTCGAGGAGGCCGACCAGCTCTGCGATCGGCTGGCGATCATCGACGACGGGCGGATCGTGCGCGAGGGCACGCCGCAGCGGCTGAAGGACGAGCTGCGCGAGCGGCTCGACCTCGACGCCGACCCGACCCTCGACGACGTGTTCCTCGACGCGACCGGCCGCACCCGGGGCCGTGTCGCCGGCGACGTGCAGGAGGTCTCCGCATGAGTCAGGCATGGGTGCTCGGGCATCGCGCCCTGCGCGAGGGCTGGCGGACGCCGGAGGCGCTGCTGCCGACGCTGTTCATCCCGCTGTTCTTCCTCGTGGTCAACGTGGGCCAGGCCGCGAAGATCTTCCCGTCCGCGTCGACCTCGTTCCTGCACGGGCAGGGCTACGGCGCCTTCCAGCTGCCGAGCTCGCTGCTGCTGGCCGCCTCGTTCGGGACGGCCGCGCTGTTCCTCGTCGAGGACATCGAGGGCGGCTACTTCGACAAGCTGCGCGCGGCGCCGGTCTCGCGCACGGCGATCGTGCTGGGGCGGCTCATCGCGGAGGCGGTCAAGGCGGTGGTGATCGCGACGGCGATCGTGGTGCTCGGCCTGGTGTTCGGCATCGAGATCGCGAGCGGGCCGCTGGGCTTCGTCCTGCTCGTCGTGCTGACCGCGCTGTGGGCGGTGGTCTTCGTGGGGTTCATGCAGATCATCGCGCTGAAGACGCGCAGCGCCGCGGCGACCAACTCGGCCGGCCTGGTCTTCTTCCCGCTGCTGTTCCTGACGCCGAACTTCGTCCCGCGCGACCTGCTGACCCGGCCGATGGAGATCGCGGCCACGCTCAACCCGGTGACGTACGTGATGGAGGCGCTGCGATCGCTGATCCTCCAGGACCTCGTGTGGGAGGACGTCGTGCCCGGGTTCGCGGTGGTCGTGGTGCTGGGCGCCGTGATGCTGGCGCTCAACGTTCGGGTGATGCGGCGCTACGACTGAGCCGGGAAGCGCAGGCCGAACCGCTCGCAGAGGCCGGGGACGCTGTCCGGGTCCATCTCGAGCTCGTAGCGCGCGCAGAGGTCGGCGAGCACCTCCGGCGGGGCCTCGGCGGCCCCGCCGAGGTCGACCAGCTCGTCGAAGAACCGCTCGAAGCCGGCCGGGGAGATGATCTCGAGGATCCGCGCCGGCGTGTCGTCGGGGTTCCAGAACGTGTGCCATTGGTTGCGCGGCTTGAACACCAGGTCGCCCGCCTCGGCGATGACGACGTCGTCGCCGAGCAGGGCGCCGAGCCGCCCCTCGACGACGAAGCTGTACTCGTCCTCGCGGTGGTGGCGGTGCAGCGGTGCGGCGAGCGAGCGCGGCGCCATCGGGTGCTCGACGAGCGAGAAGCGCTCGCCGGCCTCGGCGCCGTCGATCATGAAGCGCACGCCGACGCCTCCCAGCGTGCCGGACTTGCCGTCCAGCGGTCCCACGATCTTGGGGGCCGTCGTCGTCATCGCCTGGTCCTTTCGTCGGACAGTAGTGTTCGTCGAAACTACCGGCCGCCGACCCGATCTGTCAAGATCCCGGCGACACCTATGTCCCCCGAAAAGCGCCCCTACCGCAAGCAGCAGCGCGCCCACCTCGAGGCGCAGACCCGCCTGCGCATCACGCAGGCCGCGATGGAGCTGCACGGCTCCGTCGGGCCGGCGCGCACCTCGATCAGCGCGATCGCCGAACGAGCGGGCGTGCGGCGGTCGACCGTCTACCGCCACTTCCCCGACGACGACGCCCTCTTCGACGCCTGCTCGGCGCACTGGGCGGCCGCCAACCCCCTCCCGGACCTCCAGGCGTGGGCAGCCGTCGCGGACCCCGAGCAGCGGCTCCGCGTCGCGCTCGCCGAGCTCTACGCGTTCTACGGGCGCACCGACCAGATGCTCGCCAACCTGCTGCGAGACGAGGCCACCACGCCAGCTCTGCAACGGACGTTCGGCGCGTTCCGCGCCTACCTGGACGCCGCGCGCGACGTCCTGCTCGACGGCCGCGCCGAGCGCGCGGGCGCCGTGCGCGCCGCGGTCGGGCACGCGCTCGCCTTCCCGACCTGGCGCTCGCTCGTGCGCGACCAGGGCCTCGCCGACGGCGACGCGGTCGAGCTGATGGCGGGCCTCGCCGCCGCCGCCGAGCGGCCCCACGCCAAGACGACGGCGGTCCCTTGACCCGCCCGTAGCGCCGCGAGCACGCTCGAAGCCTCCCCGTCCCGCGACCTTGGAGGTGGGAGTGATGCACGGTCTGAGAATCAGGCTGACCGCGCTGGCGGCGACCGCGGGGGTCGCCGCGGTCGGCGTCGCGGCCGTCGCCAGCGGCCACGGCGGCGGCCCGCACGGCAACGCGTCGGCCAGCTTCAAGGCGTGGCTGAACGGCTATCAGGAGGTCCCGGCGATCTCGACGCGCGCCACCGGGACGTTCGAGGCGGCGCTCACGGGTGCCGAGGCGATCTCGTGGCGGCTGACCTACCGCGACCTCGAGGGGGCGGTGCAGCAGGCGCACGTCCACTTCGCCCAGCCCGGCGTCAACGGCGGCGTGAGCGTGTTCCTGTGCAGCAACCTCGCCGGCGCGCCCGCGGGGACGCAGCCGTGTCCGCCGCCGCCGGCGACGATCACGGGGACGATCACGCCCGCGAGCGTCGTGGGACCGGCCGACCAGGGCATCGCGCCCGGCGAGTTCGCCGAGCTGCTGGCGGCGATGCGCGCGCGCAGCACGTACGCGAACGTGCACAGCTCGGCGTTCCCCAACGGCGAGATGCGCGGGCAGATCTGGCCGCTGCACGATCGCCGCTCCCGGCGGCCGTGACGCTCGGCCGATGAGGAGGCGCGCAATGGCGGGCGGCCCGACCGCGACGGTCGCCGCGCGGGCGCCGCCCGCCGCTAGCGCATGTTGCCGGTGTGGCCGAGCGAGTGGCGACCGGGCTGCGGCCACACCAGCAGGCCGTGCGGGCCGGCGCCGACCGGGATGCGCTTGACGAGGCGCCCGGTCCGCGTGGCGATGACGTACACCTCGGCGTCGTAGCGGCCGCTGAGCCACAGGCGCCGGCCGTCGGCGGAGACGCCGCCCATGTCCGGGCTGCCGCCCGGGATGCGCCAGGTCGCCTTCACCCGGAAGCGATCGAGGTCGATGACCGAGACGGTGCCGGCCAGGCGGTTGGAGGCGTAGAGCACCGTGGCGCCGCGGCTCGGGTAGAGCCCGTGCGTCCCGTCCCCGGTCCTCAGGAAGCCGCGGACGCGGAAGCGGCGGGCGTCGACCCGCCACACGCCGTCGGCGACCTCGTCGGCGACGTAGAACCAGCGGCCGTCCGGCGACAGCCGCACGTCGACCGGCTTGGCGCCGGGCCGGTCGAGGGAGATGCGCTTGACCACCCGCCGTCGCCGCAGGTCGACGACGACGAGCGTGCCGTCGAACTCGCAGCTCGCCAGCGCGCGGTGCCCGCCGCGCGTGAAGTCCAGATGGTCGACGCCGCGGCAGCCGACCGGGACCGACCGCTGGAGCCTCCAGGTGCGCGGGTCGCGGAAGTCGAGCCGCCCAAGGCGCTCGGCGACGACGATCGCCGAGTGGCCGCCGGGGGTGAAGTAGAGGTTGTAGGGATCGTCGACCGGGATCGTGCGGCCGGTCGGCCGGGCGGTCTCGGGGTCGATCACCGCGAGCCGGTTGCCGGCCGTCTCGTCGACGTAGATCCGGCGCAGGTCCCACGACGGCGTGACGTGGTGCGGGAGGGCGCCGACCGCGAACGTGTCGACGACGCGCAGCGTGCGCGGGTCGATGACGCTGACCGTGCTCGACTCGGAGTTCGGCACGTAGACGCGCGGCCGGTCGTCGGCCACCGCACGGCTCAGCATCCCGGCGTGCGTGTGGGCGTAGACGCCGCGGGGCCCGCGTGGATCCCCCGCGTGGCCCTCCTGCGGGCGGTCCCCGCCGAGGACGGCGCGCTCGGCGACCGTGCCGGTCGTCGCGATCTGGTCTCCCCCGCCGCCGCAGGCCACCGCGACGGTGACGAGCAGCGCCCCGGCGACGAGCGCGGCGCGCGTGCGATGCCGGCGCCACATCGCCCGCCTCTACCCCGCAAGACCGCGCCCGCCACTTGCCAGGCGCCCACGCCCGGCGCACGCTGTCGCCATGCAGGGGAGCCGCCGGCTCGGGCTGCTGGTCGCCGTCGTCGCGTCGATCGCCGTCGCTCCGACCGCCCACGCGGCGAGCGCGAACGTCGCCGCGCTCCAGGTCGCGCTCACCGCGGTCGGCATCTCGCCGGGGCCCGTCGACGGGATCTCCGGCCCGTGGACGCGCGGCGCCGTGCGCCGCTTCCAGCGCCGCCACGGCCTCCGGGCCGACGGGATCGCCGGGCCGATGACGCGGCGCGCGCTCGGGCGCCGCGGCGGGCCGGCGCTCGGCAGCCGCCCGATGCGGATCGGCGAGCGCGGCTGGGACGTCGCCGCGCTCCAGTTCCTGCTGCGGATCCGGGGGTTCGACCCCGGCGGCCTCGACGGCGGCTTCGGGGCCAACACGCTCGCGGCGGTGCGCCGCTACCAGGCGGCGGTCGGCCTGGCGGTCGACGGCGTCGCCGGCCCGGCCACGCTCGGCGCGCTGCGCCGGCGCCGCGTGCCGCCCTCCACCCGCTCGGCGCCGGCCGGCGCGCCGACGGGACCGGTCCGCTTCCTGCGCCCCATCGCCGGGGCGTTCACCGACGCCTTCGGCTGGTACACCGGCCGCTGGCACACCGGACTCGACTTCCCCGCGGCGATGGGGGCCCCCGTGCGCGCCGCGGGCGTCGGCACCGTCGCGTTCGCCGGCTGGAACAGCGGCGGCTACGGCAACCTCGTCGTCGTCCGCCACCGGCTGGGCTTCGAGAGCTGGTACGCGCACCTGTCGCGCATCGCCACGTCCGCCGGCGCTCCGGTGACGGGCGGCACCGTCCTGGGCTACGTCGGTTCGACCGGGCACTCGACCGGACCGCACTTGCACTTCGAGGTGCGCCTGTACGGCACGCCGATCGACCCGGTTCCGCGGCTGCTGGCGGCGGTCGCCGCGGCGCGGTCGCCCGACCCCGGGCGGCGCGCGCCGGACCGCCGGCTGGTCTGCCGCCCGAACGCCGACGCGCGGCCGACGCGCGACACCGACCCGCCGTTCGCGCGCCTGGACCGCTGCCCGTAAGACGCCGGACCTCCGGGTGATCCCCGATGCCGGCTCGGGGAACATCCCGCTGGTCAGCGGCGGCCCGACCCGGCAGAGTGGAGCCATGACGGAGACGCTCGTCGACGCGGTCGAAGGCGCGATGGCCTCTCCGTGGGTCCTGCTGGCGATCGCGGCGCTCGCCGCCCTGGACGCCCTCATCCCGATGGTGCCGAGCGAGACGCTCGTCGTCACGGCCGGGGCCTTCGCCGCCTCGACCGGCGAGCCGAGCCTCGCGCTGGTGATCGTCGCGGCGGGCGCCGGGGCGTTCGCCGGCGACCACGTCTCCTACGCGACGGGACGCAAGGCCGGCGACCGCATCGGGCGCCGCGCCCGGCCCGGCAGCCGGCGCGCCGTCGGGTTCGCCTGGGCGGCGCGGACGCTCGCGCGGCGCGGCGGGCCGCTGATCGTCGTCTGCCGCTACCTCCCCGGCGCCCGCACCGCCGTGACGCTCACCGCGGGCGCGGTCGCCTACCCGCTGCGGAGCTTCACGCCCTTCGACGCCGTCGCGGCGCTCTCGTGGGCCGTGTACACGGCGCTGCTCGGCTTCGTCGGCGGGACGGCGTTCGAGGAGCATCCGATCCGCGGCGTGGCGCTGGGGCTGACGCTCGCGTTCGGGATCGCGGCCGCGCTCGAGGTGGCGCGCCTGGTGCGCCACCGGCGACACGACGCCGCCGCCGAGCCGCGCGCCGAGGCGCCGTGCGAGCGGCCCGCCGCGTTCTTGCCCTGACGGCCCGGGCGCGAGACACTCCGTCTCCATGGGGTGCTTCCTCGCACTGCTCGCCCTCATCTCGCCCCGGCTGGTGCTGTTCCTGCTGTGGCTCTTCAGCGACGTCCTCAGCCGGGCGTTCGACAGCTGGCTGATCCCGCTCATCGGCTTCTTCGTCCTGCCGTGGACGACGCTCGCGTACGCCGCCTTCTGGGACTGGGGCGCCGGGCACGAGGTCACGGGCGTCGAGTGGCTGTTCGTCGTGCTCGCGTTCCTCGTCGACCTCGGCGTCGTCGGCGGGGGCGGCCGGGCGCGGTCCCGGCGCTCGGCGTGAGCGCGAGCCGCCGGCGCGCCCGTCCCCAGCGTGCCCCCAGCGCGTGCCGGCTCATCCGCGACAGCTTGCGCAGCGGCCGCTCGCCGAGCAGCACGCGCCGCGCGAGCCGGCGGGCGCCGGGATCGGCCTTCGCCGGCGATCCGCTGTCGAACGGCGGCTGCGGGTCGTACTCGATGACGAGCTGGAGCGCCTCCGCGAGCTCGCGGCCATGGACGCGCTCGGTGAGCGCGAGCGCCATGTCGATGCCGGCCGACACGCCGGCGCCGCTGACGTGGCGCCCGTCCCACGCGACGCGGTCGTCGACGACCGCGACGCCCATGGCCCGGAGGTTGTCGCGGAACGCCCAGTGCGTGGTGGCGGCGCGCCCGTCGAGCAGGCCGGCGGCCGCGTAGAGCCCCGCGCCGGTGCACACGGACGCGGTCCACCGGCACCCGGGCGCGGCGCCGCGCAGCCAGTCGACCAGCACGCGGTCGGCGAGCACGCTCACCGGCTCGTCGCTGCCGGGCACGACGATGACGTCGGGCTGCGGCAGCGTGGCCGGCGTGTCGGTCGGGATCACGGTCAGGCCGCGATCGCAGCGGACCTGCTCCGGGGAGGAGGCGACGAAGCGCACCTCCGCCCCGGGCCAGCGGCTGAGGACCTCGTACGGCCCGACGAGGTCGAGCGCGGTGAAGTCCGGATAGACGACGAACGCG
>DASTRJ010000156.1:0-13857 GCA_035761245.1 Capillimicrobium sp.
CGAGACCGCGAGCGCGACGCGCGCCGACGCGGTGGCCGCGTCGGACGGCTCCTCGATCGGGGCGGCCAGCGCCCGCAGCCCCAGGTCGGCGGCGCGATCGCCGTCGTTGTCGTCGAAGGCCGCGGTGGCGGCGAGCATCGCCAGCGCCCTCACGTCGTCGGCGTCGCGCGCCGGGCCGCCGGGGTCGCGGAAGCGGTGCAGCATCGGCAGCAGCCGCCGCCGGACGGGCATCCCGACGCACCCGACGGTGGCCAGCAGCGCGCGCATCCGCTGCTCGGCGCCGTCGCCGGACGACGAGCGGCGCAGCGCCTCCTCGAGGACTGCGGCGCCGCGATCCGGCCGGCCGGCGAACACGAGCACGTTCGCCAGGGCCTCGGCGGCGGGGAGGTCGATCTCGGCGGGCGGCTCCAGCGCGAGGCACGCCTCGAGATGCTCGACCGCCTCGGGCACGCCCGCCTCGGCCTCGGCCCGCCCGAGCTCGCCGAGCACGGCGGCGAGGTCCTCCTGCGGCGGCGGCTCGCGCAGCGCGCGCAGCAGGTAGCCGGCCGCGACGCCGGTGTCGCCGAGCGCGGCGGCGCGCCGGGCGGCCCGCCGCAGGGCCGCGACGGTCGCCGCCTCCCCCGCGGGGGGCGCGTGGAGCAGGTGCGCGGCGACGGCCTCGGGCGCGGCGCCGGCCCCGCGCAGGAACGCGGCCGCCGCCGCGTGGCGCCGCCCGCGCTCGACCGCCGTGAGGTCCTGGTACACCGCCTGGCGCACGATCGGGTGCACGAACCGCAGGCCGTCGTCGGCCTCCACCAGGCCGGTCGCCTCGAGGAGGTGCGCCGCGTGGAGCGCGTCGTCGCCGTCGAGCCCCGCGAAGGCGCCCGCCACGTGGACCGCCGTGCCGTCGCCCAGGATGACGAGCGACCGCACGAGCTGCGTGGCGGCGGGCGAGACCCGGCCCAGCCGCCCGAGCAGGCTCGCGGCGATCGCTCCCGGCCCGAGCCGGCGCACCTCGTCGGCCGCGACGCGGGACGCGTCCAGCCCACGCTCGGCCACCTCCGCGAGCAGCTCCCGGAGCAGGAACGGATTGCCGGCGGTGGCCTCCAGGCAGGCCTCGACGAACCGCGGGTCGGCCGCCGCCGCGACCGCCGTCTCCACCAGGGCGGCGACGGCGTCCGCGCTGAGCGGCGACGGGCGCAGGACCGCGACGTCCGGGTCGGTGAGCAGCGGGGCGACCGCCGCGGCGCCGGTCGGGTCGTCGGGCGGGCGCGTCGCCACCGCGATCGCGACGGGCAGGTCCGCGACGCGCGGCGCGAGGTAGCGCAGCAGCCGCAGCGACGCGTCGTCGATCCAGTGGACGTCGTCGACGACGACCAGCAGCGGGCGGTCCTCCGCGAGGTTGACGAGCAGCCAGTACAGGCCGTGCAGGCGCGAGAGCAGCGACCCGCCGTCCGGGGCGGCGTCGAAGGCGGCGGGGTCGAACACCGGGGCCGCCAGCTCGGCCGCGCCGCGCACTGGGTCCTCGGGGGTGTTCCGGGCGCGCACGACCCGCGCCTCGAAGAGCTGGCGCACGGCGCCGAACGGCAGCGAGCGCTCGAGCTCCGATCCGCGCGCGGCGGCGACGTCGAGCCCACGGTCCGCGGCCAGCGCACGCGCGGCGGCGAGCAGGCGCGACTTCCCGATACCCGCCTGGCCCTCGATCGCCAGCAGGCTGCCCCGGCCCTCGGCGGCGGCGGCCACCGCGTTCGAGATGGCCGCCAGCTCGGCCTCGCGCTCGAGCAGGCCCGGGCCGACGCTGCGGCGGCCGACGGCGTCTTGCGGCTCCTCCACGCGCGCGCAGCATAGGGCGAGCGGGCGTCGCGTACGCTCTGCGCCATGCCGACCGACCCCTCCCCCACCGCCCTCGGCTCCTGGTCGGGCGGGCGCTTCATGCACTTCGGCGAGCCGCTCGGCGACGACCGGCTGACCGCGCTGCTGCGGCCGGGCGACGGCATCGACACGGTCATCACCGCCGACGTCTACGGCCAAGGCGAGGCCGATCGGGTGGTCGGGCGCGCGCTGCAGGGCACCGACCGCGACGCCTACTGCCTCGTCGGCGCCGTCGGACACGACTTCTACACGGGCGAGCGCGCGGGCGCGAAGGGCTTCCCGCGCTTCACCGCCACGCAGCCGCCGGAGCGCTGGGGGACGTACCTGCGCGAGGCCGCCGAGCGCTCGCTCGAGCGCTGCGGCGTCGACGCCTTCGACCTCCTGCTGCTGCACAACCCGGACCGCGCCGGGTACTCGGACCCGCGCGTGTGGGAGGGCATGCAGGAGCTGCGGTCCGCGGGCCTCACCCGCCTGCTCGGCGTCGCGCCCGGCCCCGCCAACGGCTTCACGCTCGACCTCATCGACTGCCTGGAGCGCTTCGGCGACGTCATCGACTGGCAGATGATCATCCTCAGCCCGATGGAGCCGTGGCCGGGCGAGCTCGTCCTCGGCGCGGCCGCCACGCACGGCGTCCGGACGATCACGCGCGTCGCCGACTACGGCGGGCTGTTCTGGGGCGACGTCCGCCCCGGGCACGCGTTCCGCGAGCGCGACCACCGCCTCTTCCGGCCGTCCGGCTGGATCGAGGCCGGCGTCGAGAAGCTCGACCGGATGCGGCCGATCGGCGAGCGCCACGGCCTGACGCTCATGCAGCTCGCCTGCCAGTGGAACCTCGCGCACGAGACGGTGTCGTGCGTGGCGCCCACGCTCATCCAGGAGGCCGGCGACGGCGCGCGGCCGATCGAGTCCAAGCGCGCCGAGCTCGCCGCGCTGCCGCACGACGTCCTGCTCGAGCCGGGCGAGGTCGACGAGCTGCGCGCGATCGGCGACAACACGGGGTCGATGCACCTCAAGGGCGCCGCGGTGGACCACGAGGGCGAGCCGCAGCCGGACCGCTGGCCGCTGGACGCGCAGCTCGAGGAGGTCGCCGAGCGCTGGCGGATCGACCCCGCGCGCGACCTCATCAAGACGGGCTGAGCCGCCCGCGGCGCGGCCCGGGCGCCCGCCCAGGCCGCGGTCGCCCGCCGCTCAGGCGGCGTGGCGCCGGCAGGCGACGTCGCAGTTGCAGTCGGCCTCCGTGCCGCGTCCCACGTCGTGGTACAGGCAGCGGTCGTCGCAGCGGCAGCGCGCGACGAAGCCGTTCGGGTCCTCGTCGGGCCACGGCAGGTCGCCGTCGACGTACGCGCGGAACTCGGGGTCGGCCTGGTGCAGCCGGAGGCGCATCTCGGCGGACGCGCGCGCGATGCCGATGGCCCGGACGAGCGGCTTCAGCTGCTCGATCAGCTCGGTGATCTCCTCGTCGTCGAGGGCCCGGCGGCGGGCCGACTCGAGCGCGGTCAGCATGTTCGTGGCGTAGCGGCTGGCGTCGCCGAGGGCCACGGAGTGGTGGAGCTGAACGCCGATGATGCGGCGCTCAGGGGCTGTGCTCATGTGGGGAACTCCTCGATCAGGCGGTCGGCGACCCTACCCGAGCCGCCCGGGGAGAAGCCTCCCCAGCGCCCCGGAAGGTTCCCACGCGGACGTTGGCACCCCCCGAATGCGGGGGTCAGCGCTGGGCCGGCGACAGCCCGGTGCGGTGCAGCTTGATCGCCAGGCGCACGGCGAGGCGGCCCTCGGGCGCGTCGAGCCGGCGGCCGAGCAGATCGGTCGCCTGCCCGAGGCGGTGGCGGAACGTGTTGCGGTGCATGAAGCAGCGCGCCGCCGCGCGCGTGTGCTGCGGCTCGTCGAGGCTGGCCTCGAGCACGGTCAGCAGGTCGGTGTGGTGCTCGCGGTCCCAGGCGAGCACCGGCCCCAGGTGTGCCTCGACGAAGCGCTCGCCGCTGGCGCGGTCGAGGCGTCCGGCGAGCAGCTCGTCGAGCGCGTGCTCGTGCGACCACGTCAGCGGGCGGCCCGCGACGGCCTGCGAGCCGAGCCGCGCGAGGTGGACGAGATGCGCGGCCTCGGCCCCGAGCCGCTCGAGCGGGATCGGCTCCTCGGCGGCGACCGCCTGCGCCGACGAGGCCGGCGCCAGCTCGCGCGCCCGGACCGCCGCCTGCTCGAACCAGGCGGCGGCACGACGGTCGTCCCCGTCGCCGTCGGCGGGGTGCAGCAGGATCAGCTCGTCCTCCAGGCGCGCGGTCAGGGCGGAGCCGGTGGCGGACGCGGCCGCCTGCTCGACGACCATCGCCTCCTCGCGCCGCAGCCGCCCGCGCCGCCAGCCCAGCACCGCGACCCAGTACGCCGTGTCGAGCTCGATCCCGAGCTCGGCCGCGTCGCGGCGCGCGGCGTGCGGGGGCGGCGCCGGCGTGCTGATCAGCCGGCGGGCGAACGCCGCCCGCTGCAGGTTCAGCAGGGACCGCCGCCGCAGCTGGTCGACGAGCAGCGCCGGGAGCAGGCGCAGCAGCCCCGGGGCGCGGCCGCCGCCGTCGCCGTTCTCGCCGATCGCCAGCACGCCGAGCGCGACGCGGTGGCGCGCCAGCGGGACGATCGACCACCCGGGCGGGGCCATCAGCGACGTGCGCGTCGCCGCCCGTGCCACGGACGCCGCCTGCTCGCCGGCAGCGTCCCCGGGCGCCCGGGCGAGCACGGCCCCGGATCGGTCGGCGAGCGCCAGCGGGCGGTGCAGCGCGTCCGCCGCGGCAGCGATGAGCGGCTCCGGCTCGTCGCTGGAGACCGCCAGCTCGACCAGTGCAAGCGTCGCGTCCGGCATCACGGCTCCCCTCGCCTGCGCCTCCCTCCGGTTCGAGCGTAGCGAGGCGCTCGCCGAGGGGCAACGAGTGCGCGCAGCCCATCCCCGGCCGCCCTCCGGTGCATCGCGCACCGCCTTCGTTGTCGCTGCGCGAGGCCGGTCGTAGAACGCGGGTTGCACCATCCCGGCCCGAGAGGAGCGCGCCATGCCACCGGTCGTGTTCAGCGTCGACCAGTCCAAGCCGATGGCCGAGCAGGCGGTACCCGGCCACAACCGCTGGCATCCCGACATCCCGCCGGCGGCGTCGGTCCGCCCGGGCGAGGAGTTCCGCGTCGAGTGCCGCGAGTGGACGGACGCACAGCTCGGCAACAACGACTCCGCCAACGACGTGCGCGACGTCGACCTGACCCGCTGCCACATGCTGAGCGGGCCGATCGAGGTGCAGGGCGCCGAGCCGGGCGACCTGCTCGTGGTCGACATCCTCGACCTCGGACCCGTCCAGCCGCCGCAGGAGCGCGGCGACGCGCCGGGTCAGGGCTGGGGCTACACCGGCGTGTTCGCCAAGGTCAACGGCGGCGGCTTCCTGACCGACCACTTCCCCGACGCCTACAAGGCGATCTGGGACTTCCACGGCCAGGACGCCACCTCGCGCCACATCCCCGGCGTGCGCTACACCGGCATCACCCACCCGGGCCTGTTCGGCACGGCGCCCTCGGCCGACCTGCTGGCCGAGTGGAACCGCCGCGAGCGCGCGCTCATCGAGACCGACCCGGACCGCGTCCCGCCGCTCGCGCTCCCGCCGCTCGAGGACGGCACGCTGGCCGGCACGCTGAACGGCTCGGAGCTCGAGCGCGTCGCGCGCGAGGGCGCCCGGACCGTCCCCGCCCGCGAGAACGGCGGCAACCACGACATCAAGAACTTCACGCGTGGCAGCCGCGTCTTCTACCCGGTGCACGTGTCCGGCGCGAAGCTGTCCGGCGGCGACCTGCACTTCTCGCAGGGCGACGGCGAGATCACGTTCTGCGGCGCGATCGAGATGGGCGGCTTCATCGACTTCGGCGTCGACCTGATCAAGGACGGCATGAACAAGTACGGCGTCACCACGAACCCGGTGCTCATGCCGGGCCGGGTGGAGCCGCGCTACAGCTCGTTCCTGACGTTCATCGGCGTCTCGGTCGACGAGACCACGGGCGACAACTACTACCTCGACGCCAGCGTCGCCTACCGCCGCGCGTGCCTGAACGCGATCGAGTACCTGCGCAAGTTCGGCTACAGCGGCGAGCAGGCGTACCTGCTGCTCGGGTCGGCCCCGATCGAGGGCCGGATCTCGGGCGTCGTCGACATCCCGAACGCGTGCTGCTCGCTCTACCTGCCGACGGAGATCTTCGACTTCGACATCCGGCCCAGCGGGGACGGGCCGATGCAGGCCGACCGCGGCCGGGCGGCGGTGACGAGCTGACATGCCGCTGTACGGATTCGCCTGCGACCGGTGCGGGCCGTTCGACGTCCGCCGCTCGATGAGCGAGGCGTCCGCACCGGCCCGCTGTCCTTCATGCGGGCGCGAGGCCCGGCGGGTGTTCACCCCGCCGGGCCTCGCCCTGCTCGCGACGCCGGTGCGCGGCGCGCTGGAGCGCGAGGAGCGCAGCGCGCACGAGCCGGAGGTCGTGACCACGAAGCGCGGGCGGCCCATGCCGCACCGGCACGGGCCCGCGCCGCCCTGGGTGCTGTCGCACTAGGAGGAACGCATGCTGCTTGGAGTGGTCCTGCTGTACGTCGGAGCGGTGCTCGTCATCAACGGCATCTGGCTCATCGGCGGGGCACGTCGCGCGGAGGTCGGGCCGGAGCCGATCGCCGGCGGCGCCGTCGGCGCGGAGGCTCCGCCCCTGCGCCGTGACCTCGAGATCGAGCACCACCCGGCGACCATCACCGACCGCGAGGTGGCGGTCATCAACATCTTCACCGGCTTCGTCGGCGTCTTCTGCGCGATCATCCTCGCCGCGCAGGGCAATCAGGACGGCGACCTCTCGTCCATCCGCGCGGCGGGGTTCATCCTGCTGTTCGCCTTCACGTATCTGTGGGTGGCGTTCAACCAGTACCTGAACCCGAACGGCCACGCGTTCGGCTGGTACTGCCTGTTCGTGGCGGCCACGGCGGTCGCCGCGGGCGCGTACACGATCGACCAGGCCGGCGGCGACGACGCCTCGATCTGGCTCGGCATCGACTGGTTCGCCTGGGCGGTGTTGTGGGCGATGTTCTTCGCCCTGCTGGCGCTCGAGCGGCCGATCGCGCGGGTCGCGGGGGTGGTCGCGGTCCTGGAGGGCATCGCGACGTCGTGGGTCTTCGGGTTCCTGCTCCTGGAGGGCACCATCGTCTTCGACTGAGATCGCCATCCGCGAGCGTGCGCGCCGGCGCCCCGGGCCGGCGGGCCTGAGCGTCGCTCAGGCGCGCGCGCTCGCGATCGCGGTGGGCGGCGCGGCCGGCACGCTGGCGCGGGCCGGCACGAACGAGGCCCTCCCGCACCACGGCGACGCGTGGCCGTGGTCGACGTTCGTCGTCAACCTGGCCGGCGCCTTCGTCCTCGGCTGGCTGCTGACCCGGCTGGCGGAGCGCGTCGCTCCGACGCGCTACTGGCGCTTGGTCCTCGGCACCGGGTTCTGCGGCGCGCTGACGACCTTCTCGACCTTCCAGGTCGAGACGTTCGAGCTCGCCCGCGACGGCGACGTCGGGCTGGCGATCGCGTATCCGGCGGTCAGCATCGTCGCCGGCATGGCCGTCGCCGTCGCCGGGATCCTCCTCGCGCGCTGGGGGCGGCATTGGTAGGCGTCCTCACGTGGGTCGGCGCGGCCGTCCTCGGCGCGCTCGGGGCCCTCGCCCGGTTCCACGTCGACGCGGCGGTCTCGGCGCGCCTGGCCACGCGCTTCCCGCTCGGGACGTTCGTGGTGAACCTGTCGGGGTCGTTCGCGCTGGGGGTGCTCGTCGGGCTCGAGCCCGGCGACGACGTGCTGTTCGTGCTCGGCACCGGCTTCACCGGCGGCTACACGACGTTCTCGACGTGGATGGTCGAGAGCGCCCGGCTCGGCGAGACGGGCGAGCTGCCCGCGCTGGTCGCCAACCTCGGCCTCTCGATGCTGCTCGGGCTCGGCATCGCCGCCGCCGGCTTCCACGTCGGGCAGGCGATCGCGTGACCGGCGACGGGCTGAAGCTCGACGTGTACTTCGGCGACGCGCTGTCCAGCGGCCGGCGACCCGCCTCGGACGCGCTGATGGCGTGCTTCGCGCGGCACGAGCTCGAGGTCGCGGCGCTCTACCGCGGCGTCGAGGGGTTCGGCATCGGCCGGCGGATCCACACCGAGCGCTTCCCGGACGTCTCCACCGATCTGCCGCTCGTCGCGGAGGCGATCGACGCGCGCGACCGGATCGAGGGCGTCCTGCCGGACGTCGACCGGCTCGTCGGCAAGGGGCTCGTCACGATCGAGCACTCCCGCCTGGCGGTCGGCGACGACGTCCGCGAGGCCGCGTTCCCGCCGGGCGCCGGCGCCGCGGGCCGGCTCACGGTGTACTGCGGCCGCGGCGAGCGGGCGGCGGGCCGGCCGGCGTACCGGGCCGTCGTCGACGTGCTGCGACGCCGGGGCGCCGGGGCCGCCACGGTCCTGCTGGGCGTCGACGGGCTCCATCGTGGGCGCCGCCACCGTGCCGGCCTGCTCAGCCGCAACGCCGACGTGCCGATGGCCGTCGTCGCCGTCGGCGAGACCGCGGTGCTGGCGCGCTCGCTCGGAGACCTGCCGACGCTGCTGGCGCGGCCGGTCGCGAACCTGGAGCGCATCGCGCTGGTCAAGCGCGACGGCGAGCTGCTCGAACCGCTGCCGATCGTGCGGGACGCCGGGGACGGCGAGCCGCCGGTGTGGATCGCCATCCGGATCTACGCCCGGGAGTCGGCGCGCAGCGACGGCGGCGCCCTCTTCACGGCCCTGACCCGCCGCCTGCGCGAGGCCGGCGCAGCCGGGGTCACGACGATCCGCGGCGAGTGGGGGTTCGCCGGCGACGAGCGCCCGTTCGGCGATCGCCTCGGCACGCTCGCCGGCCACCTGCCGACGTACTCCGTCCTGGTCGACCGCCCGCGCAGGATCGCGGAGCTCTGGCCGATCGTCGACGAGATCACGAGCGAGCACGGCGTCGTGACGGCGGCGCTGGTGCCCGCCTACCGGGAGCGCGCCGGGGAGGTCCAGCACGGCAGCCTGGCGGTGCGCAGCCCGGCCGAGCTCGCGGCGCTCGCCCGGAGCCGCTCCGGCACGTGACCGTCGCCGACGGCGGGCAGCTTCGGCGTGGTCGAGCGCTACCGCGGCTCGAGGACGACGAGCGGGATCCGCCGCTCGGTGTAGCCCTGGTAGCTCTCGTAGGGCGGGTAGATCTCGACGAGCCGCGGCCAGAGCCGCTCGCGCTCCTCGTCGGTGGCCTCCCGCGCGCGGACGGCGCGCCGGCCCTCGCGCGGCAGCTCGACCTCGGTGTCGGGGTGCGCGCGGAGGTTGTGCAGCCAGGCGGGGTGGCGGTCGACGCCGCCCTTCGACGCCACGATCACCACGTCGTCGCCGTCGGGCAGGTAGATCAGCGGCGAGACGCGGTGCGTGCCGCTCCGCGCGCCGAGATGGTGCAGCAGCAGGATCGGCGCCTTGCCGATGCGGCCGCCGATCCGGCCGTTGCTGGCGCGGAAGAGCGCGACGTTGACGCGCGTGAAGACCTCCCAGGCCTTCCAGAACGGCGACTCGACGGGCGGCGGCTTGGGCATCGGCGCGCGAGCGTACCGCGCGAACCTTGACGGAATCGTGTCAAGGTTGCGATACACTCACGCGACCGATGCGCGACTACCTGAAGACCGTCAACGAGCGAGTCGTCGTCTTCGACGGCGGCATGGGCGCCACGCTCGAGCAGTTCGACCTCTCGTCGGAGGACTACGGCGGCCTGCCGGGCAAGTGCCACGAGGCGCTCGTGCTGCACCGCCCGGACGTCATCGAAGGCGTGCACCGCTCGATGGTCGAGGCGGGCGCCGACGTCGTCGAGACCGACACGTTCCAGGCCAGCCGCCTGAAGCTCGACGAATGGGGCCTCGGCGAGCACACGCTCGAGATCAACCGCAAGGCGGCGGAGATCGCGCGCCGCGCCGTCGGCGAGGAGCGCTTCGTCGCCGGCTCGATAGGCCCCACCGGCTACCTCCCCGCGTCCGACGACCCGACGCTCGGCAACATCCGCTTCCGCGAGCTCGTCGCCGTCTTCGAGGAGCAGGCCCGCGGGCTGCTGCTCGGCGGCGTCGACCTGCTCATCATCGAGACCGCGCAGGACATCCTCGAGGTCAAGGCCGCGATCTTCGGCGCCCGCGAGGCGTTCGAGAGCGTCGGCCGGACCGTGCCGCTGCAGATCTCGGTGTCGCTGCTGCCCAACGGCGGCAAGATGCTGCTCGGCACCGACATCGACGCGGTGCTCACCACGCTCGAGGCGCTGAAGGTCGACGTCATCGGCCTGAACTGCTCCACCGGCCCCGAGGACATGCGCGACGCGATCCGCTTCCTCGGCGAGCACTGCCCGGTGCCGGTCCACTGCATCCCCAACGCCGGCCTGCCCCAGCAGGGGCCCGACGGCGAGACGCTCTTCCCGGAGCAGCCCGAGCCGCTCGCCGACACGCTCGCCGAGTTCGTCGAGCGCTACGGCGTCGGCATCGTCGGCGGCTGCTGCGGCACCACGCCCGACCACATCCGCGCGATCGCCGAGCGCGTCAAGGGCCGTCCGGCGGCGCCGCGGCCCGCGCCCCGCCCGCCGCACGTGTCGAGCATGATCGCCGCCGCGCCGCTCGTGCAGGAGCCGCGCCCGACGCTCGTCGGCGAGCGCGTCAACTCGCAGGGCTCGCGCAAGGCCAAGGAGCTGCTGCTCGCCGACGACTACGACGGCCTCGTGCAGGTCGCCGAGGACCAGGTCGAGGGCGGCGCGCACGTGCTCGACCTCTGCGTCGCGCTGACGGAGCGCACCGACGAGGACGAGCAGATGCGCCAGGTCGCCAAGCGCGTCTCGCTCACCCAGCCCGCGCCGATCCAGGTCGACTCCACCGAGCCGGAGGTCATCGCCACCGCGCTCGACCAGATCCCCGGCCGCGCGATCGTCAACTCGATCAACCTCGAGGCCGGCCGCGAGAAGGCCGACCGCGTCATCCCGCTGGCCATGCAGCACGGCGCGGCGCTCATCGCGCTGACGATCGACGAGGTCGGCATGGCGAAGACCGCCGAGCGCAAGCTCGAGATCGCCCAGCGGATCACGCAGATCGCCGTCGAGGACCACGGCTTCGACCCGGAGCTCCTGATCTTCGACGTCCTCACGTTCACGCTCACGACGGGCGACGAGGAGTGGCGGCCGTCGGCGATCGAGACGATCGAGGGCATCCGCCGCATCAAGGCCGAGATCCCGGGCGTGAAGACGTCGCTCGGCGTCTCGAACGTCTCCTTCGGCGTCAGCCCGGCGGCGCGCGCGGTCCTGAACTCGGTCTTCCTGCACCACTGCGTCGAGGCGGGGCTCGACCTGGCGATGGTCAACCCGAACCACATCACGCCGTACGGGGAGATCGACGAGACCGAGCGGCAGCTGGCCGACGACCTCGTCTTCAACCGCCGCGACGACGCGCTCGAGCGCTTCATCGCCCACTTCGAGTCCAAGGGCGAGCAGGCCGAGGAGGCCCAGGCCGACGCGACCGCCGGCATGGAGCCCGAGGAGGCGCTGCACTTCCACATCCTGCGCCGCAAGAAGGACGGCGTCGAGGACTGGATCGACCGCTCCGTCGAGAAGATCGGCGCGGTCCCGACGCTCAACGACGTGCTGCTGCCGGCGATGAAGGAGGTCGGCGACAAGTTCGGCGCCGGCGAGCTCATCCTGCCGTTCGTCCTGCAGAGCGCCGAGGTCATGAAGCGCGCCGTGGCCCAGCTCGAGAAGTACCTCGACAAGATCGAGGGCTACACGAAGGGCACCGTCGTGCTCGCGACCGTCTTCGGCGACGTGCACGACATCGGCAAGTCGCTCGTCAACACGATCCTCACCAACAACGGCTACACCGTCGTCGACCTCGGCAAGCAGGTGCCGATCGGGACGATCCTCGACGCCGCCAAGGAGCACGACGCCACCGCGATCGGGCTCAGCGCGCTGCTCGTCTCGACGTCGAAGCAGATGCCGCTGGCGATCCAGGAGCTCCACGAGCAGCGGCTGCCGTACCCGGTGCTGATCGGCGGCGCGGCGATCAACCGCGACTTCGGCCTGCGCGCGCTCTACCCGAAGGGCAAGGAGTCCGACGAGGTCTACGAGCCGGGCGTCTTCTACTGCAAGGACGCCTTCGAGGGCCTCAACAAGATGGACCAGCTCATCGACCCCGAGCGGCGCGGCGAGCTGGTCGCGGCGACGCGCGAGCAGGCTCGCAAGCTGCGCGAGAAGGGCGCCGAGCCCGAGGAGCTGGTGACCGACGACGACAGCGTCCGCTCCGAGGCGCGCACCGACAACCCGGTGCCCGAGCCGCCGTTCTGGGGCGTGCGCGAGATCGAGGTCGACCTCGACGAGGTCTACCCGCACCTCGACACGCACGTGCTGTTCAAGCTCCACTGGGGCGGGCGCGGCGTGAAGGGCGAGGAGTGGGCGCGCCTGGTCTCCGAGGACTTCCAGCCGCGGCTGGAGCGGATGTGGCGCGAGCAGGACTACCTGCACCCGCGCGCCAAGCTCGGCTACTTCCCCTGCTACAGCGAGGGCAACGAGCTCGTCGTGCTCGACCCGGAGGATCGCGAGACCGTCCTGGAGCGGTTCGTCTTCCCGCGCCAGCCCGGCCACTCGCGGATCTGCCTGGCGGACTTCTACCGCCCGCGGGAGAGCGGCCAGCTCGACGTCGTCGCCTTCCAGGCGGTGACCGCCGGCGACGAGGTCACCGAGCTGATGGCGCGCCTGGAGCGCGAGGGCGAGTTCGCCGAGCAGCTCTTCGTCCACGGCCTCGGCGTGCAGACCGCCGAGGGCATGGCCGAATGGCTCCACGCGCGGATCCGCGCCGACCTCGGCATCCCCGCCGACCAGGGCCGCCGCTGGTCGTGGGGCTACCCGGCGTGCCCGGACCAGTCCGAGCTCGAGAAGCTCTTCCGCGTCATGGACGCGCCGTCGATCGGCCTGCGCCTCTCCGGCGGCCATGCGCTCGAGCCGGAGCAGTCGACGGTCGCGATCGTCGCGCACCACCCGCAGGCCGTCTACTTCGGGATGAAGTCCGGCTTCCTGCCGAAGGAGAAGGCGCCCGACGACGTGATCAAGGGCTCGGCGCGCGACGCCACGCTGCGCGCGGAGCTGCCCGACGAGGTGCCGGCGGGCTAGCGCCCGCCGGTCGCCGCGTCCAGCCGGGCCAGCTCATCGTCCGTCAGCTGCAGCTCGGCCGCGGCGACCGAGTCGAGGATCGTCTCCGGGCGGCTGGCGCCCGGGATGGCGATGAGCGCCGGCGACTTGGCCAGCAGCCAGGCGAGGCACACGCGCTGCGGGGAGACGTCGTGCTCGCGCGCCACCTCGGCGAAGGCGTCGTAGGCCTCCCCCAGCCGGCCGGCCTTGCCGATCCCGCCGAACGGGCTCCACGGCAGGAACGCGATGCCCAGGCGCTCGCAGAGGGCCAGCTCGCCCTCGCTCGAGCGGAACGCCGGCGACAGCTCGTTCTGGACCGCCTCGACCGCGGCGATCTCGCGGGCGGCGCGGATCTGCGCCTCGTCGACGTTCGAGACGCCGGCCATCCGGATCAGCCCGGCGTCGCGCAGCTCGCGCAGCGCGCCGACCGACTCCTCGAACGGCACCTTCGGGTCCGGGCGGTGCAGCTGGTAGAGGCCGATCGCCTCGCCGCCGAGCCGCCCCAGGCTCGCCTCGCAGGCCGCGCGCAGGTGCTCGGGGCGCCCGTCGAGGTCCCACGAGCCGTCGGCGCCGCGCGTGTGGCCTCCCTTGGTGGCGACCAGCACCTCGGAGGCGTCGCCGCTCCACGTCGCCAGCGCCTCGGCCACGAGCAGCTCGCCGTGGCCGAGCTCGGACGCGTCGAGGCAGTACGCGTCGGCGGTGTCGATCACGCGCACGCCGGCGTCGAGGGCGGCGTGGATCGTGCGGATCGCGGCGGCCCGGTCCGGCCGTCCCGGGAACGACAACGGCAAC
>DASTRJ010000157.1:0-5357 GCA_035761245.1 Capillimicrobium sp.
GCCGCGCGAAGCGGCGCGCCGCGGAGCTCGCGGCGCTGCAGTCGGACTACGAGACGTCCGTCCGCGACCGGCTCTACGGCGGCCCGCGCTCCCCGGCGATCTCCGAGATCAGACGAGGGGCGCCTCGCTGAAGCGGCGGCCTCGATGGCGGCAGATGTCGGCGACGCGGGCGCGGGCGGCCTCGACGAGCTGCTCCGGGTCGACCAGGACGCCGTGGCGATGGTCACCGGCCGCCGCGAGCACCTCGGGCGCGTGGAGGACGAGCGGGTCGACGATCTCCTCGGCGCCGATGAGCTCGCCGAGCGGCGGGACCGCGCCGACCTCGAACCCGGGGAACGCGGCGGCGATCTCCTGCTCGGTCGCCAGCCGCACGTGCGGGCTCGCGTCGACCGCGGCGCGCAGCCGCGCGAGGTCGAGCTCGCGACTCGCGGGAACCACCGCCAGGCGGACGTGCCCCCGATCGGTCGTGACGACGGTCTTGGCGACGCGGCCGGGCGGCACGTGGGCGACCTCCGCCTCGGCGTTCGCGCTGAACGTCGGTGGGTGGCTGACCAGCCGATGGCGGACCCGGGCACGGTCGAGCAGGCTGTGGACGGCCAGCGCCCCCTCGTCGGCGTATCCGGGTGTCATGGGCATCCGTCCTCCTCTCAGGTCGGCGATCCTGCGTCGAGCGGGTGGCCTGCGCGCGGCGCGGTGACGACGGTGACCGGGACGCCGAGGCGACGGATCCGCGCGGGCAGGTCGAGGCGCAGCCAGTGCGAGACGTGGGTCGGCAGCGTCGACACGATCACCTCGTCGAACGAGCTGCGCACGAGCGTGTCGCGGACGGCCACGAACGGGTCGACGTCGCCGACGAGGCCCTCCACCGGCTCGCCGGCCGCCTCGCCGAGCAGCGGCAGCGCGAGCTCGAGCGTGATCGCGGCCTCCTCGGTGTCCGGGTCCCAGAACGGGCGCGGGACGAGGAGCGTGAAGCGGCACGGGCCCCGGGTGGCGCGCTCGCGAACGGCGTCGAGCAGCCGCGGGGTCGCCGCGGTGCGATGCGCCACGATGAGGATGCGGGTCGGCGGCGGGTCCATCGGGGTGCTCGGCGGTCGGAGGCCAGCGCGAGCATCGCACCGGGGACCGCGGCCGGCCGTCCGTAGGTGTCCGCACCGGTGCTGCGGAGTTCTCCGTCAGGAGGCATGAGCGATGCCCGAGGCCCTTGTCATCATCGACTACCAGCGCGACTTCGTCCCACCCGACGGGGCGCTCGCCGTGCCCGGCGGCGAGGAGATCGCCGGGCGCATCGACGCGCTCGCGCACGACCCGCGCTTCGAGCTCGTCGTCGCGACCCGCGACTGGCACCCGCCCGACCACCGCTCCTTCCGCGCGCAGGGCGGCCCGTGGCCGCCGCACTGCGTCCAGGGCACGCCCGGCGCGGAGCTGCACCCGGCGCTCGACCGGCAGCCGGTCGACGCCGTCGTCGACGCCGGCATCCGCCCGGAGGACGAGGGCTACTCGGCCTTCGAGAACCCGGCGATGCTGGAGGTCCTTCGCGGGCACGGGATCACGTCCATGACGGTCGTCGGGCTCGCGACGGACTACTGCGTGCTGCACACCGCGCGCGACGCCCTCGCCGAGGGCTTCGACGTGACGATCGACACCTCCGCGGTGCGCGCGGTGGACGTCGAGCCCGGCGACGGGGAGCGGGCGCTCGCCGAGCTCGCGGAGCGCGGCGCCCGGATCGCGGACCTGTCGGTCGCCGGCTGATCGCACGCCGCGTGTCCCCTGAGGCGCCGCCCGTTCGTCGTGCCTGCGTCACCATCCCAACAGGAGGACACCATGAGGTACGCCCTGCTGATCCACGAGGCGCCCGGCGCGACCGACGGCCTGAGCGACGACGAGCGCCGGGCGATCATGGCCGAGTACCGGGCCATCGCCGAGCTGCCGAGCGTCGTCGGCGGCGCCCAGCTGCACCCGCCGGCCATGACGACGTCGATCCGCGTCGAGGACGGCGAGACGCTCGTCACCGACGGGCCGTTCGCGGACGCCAAGGAGGTCTTCGGCGGCTACTACGTCCTCGAGGCCGACGACCTCGACGCCGCCATCGCCGTCGCCGGGCGGATCCCGGCGGCGCGGCTCGGCGGGACCGTCGAGATCCGGCCGATCGTGGAGCAGCCGAGCTGATCGAGCAGGCCTTCCGCGACGAGTGGGGGCGCGTCCTGGCCTCCCTGATCGGCTACCTCGGCGACGTCGACCTCGCCGAGGACGCCGCTCAGGAGGCCTTCGCGCTCGCCGCCGAGCGCTGGCCGCGCGACGGCACCCCGGCGAACCCGGGGGCCTGGCTGACGACCACGGCGCGGCGTCGCGCCATCGACCGCCTGCGGCGCGAGCGGACGCTCGCGGCCAAGACGCGGCTGCTCGACGCGCCGGGCGCGAGCGAGGACCACCTGCCCATGGACGACGACGCGATCCCCGACGAGCGCCTCGAGCTGCTGTTCACCTGCTGCCATCCGGCGCTCGCGACGGAGGCGCAGGTGGCGCTGACGCTGCGCACGCTCGGCGGGCTGACGACCGAGGAGATCGCGCGGGCCTTCCTCGTCGCGCCGGAGGCGATGAAGCGGCGCCTGTCGCGCGCGAAGGCGAAGATCCGGACGGCCGGCATCCCGTTCGCCGTGCCGCCCGAGCATCTCCTGCCCGAGCGCCTGGCGGCCGTCCTCGCCGTCATCTACCTCATCTTCAACGAGGGCTACGGCGGGCGCGGCGACCTCGCCGAGGAGGCGATCCGCCTGGGCCGGGTGCTCGGCGACCTCATGCCCGACGAGCCGGAGGCCCTCGGCCTGCTCGCGCTCATGCTCCTGCACGCCGCGCGGGGCGACGCGCGCTTCGCCGGCGGCGAGCTCGTCCCGCTCGCCGACCAGGACCGGGCGCGCTGGGACGAGCGGCGGATCGCCGAGGGACGGGCGCTGCTGGATCGCGCCGTGGCGCTGCGCGGCCGCGGCCCCTACGTCCTGCAGGCGGCGATCGCATCGCTGCAGTGCGACCCCGCGCCCGACTGGGCGGAGATCGCCGCCCTCTACCGCGCGCTCGCGGAGCTGACGCGCTCGCCGGTCGTCGAGCTCAACCGGGCGGTCGCGGTCGCGCAGGCCGACGGCCCCGAGCCGGCGCTGGCGATCGTCGAGCGGCTCGAGCTCGGCGACTACCCGTACCTGCACTCGACGCGCGGCGAGCTGCTGCGGCGGCTCGGCCGGCGCGACGAGGCGCGCGACGCCTTCGCCCGGGCGCTCGAGCTCGTCCCCAGCGAGCCCGAGCGGCGCTTCCTGCGCCGGCGGCTCGCGGAGATCTAGCGGCGGCGCAGCGCCTCGACCACGGTGCACGCCGGCTCGATCGCGCCCGCCGCGAAGTGGGAGAGCAGCTCCGCCCAGCGCGGGCGCGCGGCGGATGCGTCGGCCAGCTCGACGCAGACGCGAACCTCCGTCCCATCCGATTCCACGGTCGCGTCACCGACGTGCTCCAGCGCCCGGATCGCCGCGTCGTTGCAGGCGAGGATCGCCGCGTCGAAGCGGCGGATGCCCTCATCGCGCGCGCGGTCGGCGAGCGCCGCGAGCAGCAGGCTGCCGACGCCCCGGCCCTGCCAGTCGTCGGCGACGGCGATCGCCGGCTCGGCGACGTCCGGGCCGGTGCGGACGTAGCGCGCGACCCCGATGCCCGCGCCGGTCCGCGGGTCCGCGGCGACGAGCGCCTCGTGGTCGTGGTGGTCGACGCGGGTGAGGTAGTCGAGGTCGCGTTCCCTGAGGTGCGGCATGGGGGCGAAGAAGCGGCGGTAGCGCGACTCGGGGCTGAGGTGCTCGAAGGCGTCGGCGAGCGCGTCGCGGTCCCCGGGCCCGATCGGGCGGACCTCGACCTCGGTGCCGTCGCGCAGGCGGGCCATCACGGCGCGGCGGCGTGGCGGTCGGCACCGCGCGCGCCGGCATCGGTCTTCGGCTGCGTGGCGTTGGCCATGGTGGTCTGCTCCCGGGGCCGACTCCCCTGACGACCGGGGTCGTACACCGCCGGCCGGCACCGCGCCGTTGTCGAGTTGAGGACGCAGACGGTCGTCGAGACGACAGCGGCCGCGTGGGCGGGGTGCGTCGGCAGGCGCGATCCGTGGGAGGGGGAGTCGTGCGCGCACCGGCAGATACTGGAGGAGTGCAATACTTGACGACATGAAGCTTTCTGCCGCCACGGCGACCCGCCTGCCCGCGGAGCTCGAGCCGCGGCGGCTGCTGCGCCGGGCGCTGCAGGTGCTCGCGCTCGTCGGGGTGCTCGTGCTCGCGCTCCTGCTCGCGCCGGGGCTCGACGAGGTCACCGACGAGCTCGGGGGCGCGCGGCCGGGGTGGATCGCGGCGGCGGCGATCCTCGAGCTCCTCTCCTGCCTGTCGTACATCCTCCTGTTCCGGCCGGTCTTCTGCTCGCGGATGTCGTGGCGGCTGAGCTCGCGGATCAGCTGGGCGGAGCTCGGCGTCGGCTCGCTCGTGCCGGCCAGCGGCGCCGCCGGGCTGGCGCTCGGCGCGTGGGCGCTGCACGCCTCGGGGATGCCCGCGGACCGCATCGCGCGGCGCTCGGTCGCCTTCTTCCTCGTCAAGAGCTCGGTCAACTTCGCGGCGGTGGCCGTGCTCGGCGCGCTCATGGCGGTCGGCCTCTTCGGCGACGACCAGCCGCTGTGGCTCACCGCCGGCCCGGCCGCGCTCGCGGTCCTCACCATCGTCGCCGTGCTGCTGATCCCGCGCCTCGGCCCCGGCCGCGAGCCGGCGCGCGACGCCGGGCGCCTGCCCCGCGCGCTGCTGGCCGCGCGCCGCGCCATCGTCGACGGCGTCGCCGAGGCGGTCGAGCTCCTGCGCCGCCGCGACACGCTCGTGCTGGCCGGCGCGATCGGCTACTGGGCGTTCGACAACGCGGTCCTCTGGGCGACGTTCCACGCGTTCGGGGCCTCGGTGCCGATCACCACGATCCTCATGGGCTACCTCATCGGCCAGCTCGGCGGGCTGCTGCCGATCCCCGGCGGCGTCGGCGGCATCGACGGCGGGCTCATCGGCGCGCTCGTCGTCTTCGGCGCCCCGGCCGTGCCGGCGGCGGCGGCCGTGCTCGCCTACCGGACGATCCTCTTCTGGCTGCCGCTCGCCGGCGGCGCGATCGCCTTCGTCGCGCTGCGGCGCGAGCTCGCCTCCGCGGAGCGCGGGCGCCTCGCGGCCTGCTAGCTGTTCTGCCTCAGCTCGTTCCGAACAGGCGAGTGATGGGCGGCCGGTTGCCGATCTCGCTGTGGGGCCTGGCTGAGTTGTAGTGATCGAGCCAGTGGGGCAGCGCTGCGGCTCGTGCGTGGCTTGAGGCGTAGCGCTGTC
>DASTRJ010000158.1:0-38850 GCA_035761245.1 Capillimicrobium sp.
GCGACGAAGGGTGAGCGGTACCTCATCCGGGTCGGGCAGGACTTCGGGTCCGAACCGGGGGACTTCACGCTCGAGCTGTTCTCGCCGGAGCCGGAGGCGACACCGCCGGGCCGGCGGCTTCCGGCCCGCGGCGGCGCGGCCACCGTCGACCGGGCCCGCGACCTGACGGACGCGTGGTCGCGGCGGCTCGTCGCCGGCCGGTCCTACGCCGTCGTGCTCGCGTCGCGCTCGGCCGGCTGCCCGAGCGTCGAGGTCTACGAGCCCGGGATCGCGAGCTTCGACGGCCCGCCGGCGCTCGCCGGCGCGCGCTGCAACCGCCACCGTCTGTTCACCCCGGAGCGCAGCGGGCGCTACAGCTTCCTCGTGCGCGCCGGGCGCGGCGCGCCCGGCGCGCAGCGCTACCGGCTGCGCGTGCGGCCCGCCCGGCGCGACGACACCGCGCCGGGGCGGACGGTCGGCAACTACGAGCGCGTGAGCGGCCGCGTGAGCGCGCGGGCGGGCGACGTGGTCGACCTGCTGCGCTTCCACGTCCACCGCCGCAGCGACGTCGACCTGCGCTTCGACGGCCCCGGGCTGCGCCTCGAGCTGCGGACCGTCCGCGGGCGGCGCCTGGCGGTGTCGCGCGACACCGGGCTGCGGACGCGGCTGCATCGCGGCCGCTACTACGCGGTCGTGCGGGCGGGCGAGAGCGGCGGCCGCTACACGCTGCGGCCGGTGATCCGCCAGATCACGCGCGCGCACGTCGCGATCAACGGCCGCCACGACTCCGTCATCGCACCCGGCCAGGCGGCGACCGTCGGCGTGCGCGTCTCGCCGCCGGCGCGCGGCACGATCACGATCGTCGTGCAGCGGCTCGACCCGCTCGAGGGATTCCAGTTCCACCGTCGCTACACGCTGCGCACCGCGACGGGCGCCGCGACCGCCACGTTCGTGCCGGCGCAGCCCGGCCGCTTCCGCGCCCGCGCGGTGTACTCGGGCAGCCGCCTGTCGGCTCCGAGCGAGACGCGCTGGGCGTACGTGAGCGCGCGCGAGTCGTTCTAGGCGCGGGGCGGGCGGCGCGCGGCTCGCCCCGGTCGGCGGGGCCGGGGGTGCTCCGAATCTCGGACGCTCCGCGTCGCACATTCGGAGCACGTCCACGGCAGATCGCCCGGCGGGGACGGCGCCCTCGATGGGGGAAGGGGGCAGCATGGATGTCCTGACGACGGATGCAGGCGCGTCCTGAGCGGCTCGACCGCAGCCGCCGCGGGAGGCCGCGCCGGGTCGGCGTGGGCGCCCCTGCGCGAGCCGGTCTTCCGCTCGCTCTGGATCGCCCAGTTCGGCGCGAACGTCGGCACGTGGGCGCAGACGGTCGGCGCGCAGTGGCTGATGGGCGACCTCGGCGGCGGGGCGCTGGCGGTGTCGCTCGTCCAGACCGCGGCGACCATGCCGGTGTTCCTGCTGGTGCTGCCGGCCGGCGCGCTCGGCGACGTCCTCGACCGCCGCCGGCTGCTCATCGCCAGCCAGGCGATCATGTTCCTCGCCTCGGCGTCGCTGGCCGTGCTCACCGTGGCGGGCGTCACGACGGTCGGGCTGCTGCTCGCGCTGGCCGCGCTCATGGGGACCGGGACGGCGCTCGCGATGCCGACCTTCGCGGCGATCCAGCCCGAGCTCGTCGCGCGCGAGGAGCTGCCGTCGGCGGCGCTGCTCAACGGCGCGAACCTCAACGTCGCGCGGGCGCTCGGGCCCGCGCTCGGCGGCCTGCTCATCGGCGCGGCCGGCCCAGAGGCGACGTTCGCCCTGAACGCGCTCGCCGTCGTCGGAGTGGTGTCGGCGCTGGTCGCGTGGGAGCGCCCGCCGGACGACCGGCCGCTCGGGTCCGAGCCGATCGCCGACGCGATCGTCGCCGGAGCGCGCTACGTCCGCAGCACGCCGGCGTTCGCCACGATCCTCGCGCGGACGCTGATGTTCGTCGTCTTCGCGAGCGCGCTCTGGGCGCTGCTGCCGGTCGTGGCGCGCGGGCCGCTGGACCTCGAGGCCGGCGGCTACGGCGTGCTGCTGGCGGCGGTCGGCGCGGGCGCGGTCGCCGGCGCGTTCGCCATCCCCGCCCTGCGCGCGCGGCTCGGGACGAACGGGCTCGTCGGCGCGGCCAGCGTCGCCTATGGCGCCGGGCTGCTCGTCGTCGGTGCGGTCGACGCGCTGGCGCCCGTCGTGGCCGCGCTCGCGCTCTGCGGCTTCGCGTGGATCGCGACGATGTCGAGCCTCAGCGCCGGCGCGCAGGTGATCCTCCCGAACTGGGCCCGCGCGCGGGCGCTCGCGTTCACCAACCTCATCTTCATGGGCGGCCTCGCGTTCGGCAGCGTGCTCTGGGGCGCGGTCGCGGAGGGGTGGAGCCTGCGGACCGCGTTCGCCGTGGCGGCCGCCGGGCTCGTGGCGGGGCCGCTCGCGGGCTCCCGCCGTCTCCCGCTCGGCGCGGTGGGCGACGTGCGGCCGGCGCGCCACTGGCCGGAGCCGAACGTCGAGTGGGAGGTCGACCCGTCCGACGGGCCGGTGCTCGTCATCGTCGAGTGGCCGATCCCGCCGGAGTCGGCCGACGCGTTCCTGGCCGCCATGGTCCCCGTGCGGCGCGCACGGCGGCGGACCGGCGCGACGATGTGGGGGATCTTCCGCGACCTCGAGCAGCCCGACCTCTTCGTCGAGACGTTCGTCGTCGACAGCTGGCACGAGCACCTGCGCCAGCACCTCGAGCGCCACACGGTCGCCGACGAGGAGGCCGACCGGGCCGCCGTCCGGTTCCTCGCCGAAGGCGACGTCCCGCGGATCCGGCACCTCGTCTGGGCGGAGCGGCGCGAGCGGCGACTGCGCCGGCCTGGGCGCTAGCACGCCGCGATGACCTATGGTCTGCTCGTCGATGAGCAGCGCCGCCGACCACGCTCCCGTCGAGGAGCAGCGCACCCGGCTGCTGGAGGGTCTCGCCGCGTCGATCCGCGAGAAGGGGCTGGCGCAGACGCAGCTGACCGACATCGTCCGGCACGCCCGCGCCTCGCGGCGAACGTTCTACAAGCACTTCCCCGACAAGGACTCGTGCTTCGTCGAGCTGCTGCACCGCGTCGCGGCGGAGATCCAGGCGCGGCTGGTCGAGGCCATCGACCGCGAGGCGGACTGGCAGACCCAGGTCGACCAGGCCGTCGACCGCTACCTGGCCGAGCTCGAGGCGGAGCCCGAGCTCACGCTGACGTTCGCGAGCCCGTCGCTGGGCGAGCGCATCGTGCGCGCCCAGCGCGAGGCGATCGAGCAGTACGCGGTCCTGGTGAAGGAGCTCGCCGACGGCGAGGCGTTCCGCCGGGCGGGCGTGCGGGAGATCTCCCTCGAGCAGGCGTACATGCTCGTCAGCGGCCTGCACCTGACCGTGGTGCGCGCCGTCGATCGTGGCGAGGACCTGGCGCCGCTCGCGCCCGAGTTCAAGGCGGTGTTCAAGGCCGTCCTCGCGTAGTCTTCCGAGCCGGATACTCGTCAGTACCACCGGAGAGGGAGGCGACGTTGAGCACCGAGGCAGCCGCCGCGCAGGCCGGCGAGGAGATCGTGGACGTCGGGCGCGGCGTGTCGCTGTGCTGGCGGCGCGCCGGGGATCCGGCCGACCCGGCGGTCCTGCTGATCGCCGGGCTCGGCCAGCAGCTCAACGCGTGGCCGGCCGGCTTCGTCGGGGCGCTCGTGGAGCGCGGCTTCTCGGTCATCAGCTTCGACAACCGCGACGTCGGGCGCTCGAGCCGCGGGGCGTGCCCGCCGCCGACGACCATGCAGCTGCTGCGCCGGCGCTTCGGCGACGCGCAGTACACGCTCGCCGACATGGCCGACGACACCGCCGGGCTCCTCGACGCGATCGGCATCGAGCGCGCGCACCTCGTCGGCATGTCGATGGGCGGGATGATCGCCCAGACCGTCGCGGCCCGTCATCCGGCGAAGGCGGCGAGCCTCACGTCGGTCATGTCGACGACCGGCGCCCGGCGGATCGGCCGGCCGGCGCTGTCGACCTGGCTGCGGATGGCGCTGCCGCCCAAGACCGAGCGCGAGGCGAGCATCGCGCGCAACGTGGCGATCATGCGCCACATCGGCTCGCACGGATTCGCGTTCGACGAGGAGGCCGTCCGCGCGGTCGCCACGGAGGCGTGGGAGCGCGCCGGCGGGCCGAACGCCGACGGCGTCGGCCGCCAGCTCGCGGCGATCTTCAAGTCCGGCGACCGCACGGCGGAGGTGGCGCGGATCGCGGCGCCGACGCTGGTGATCCACGGCGATCGCGACCGCATGGTCCATCCCACCGGCGGCGAGGCGACGGCGAAGGCGATCCCGGGCGCGCGCCTGCGCACGATCCGCGGCATGGGCCACGACCTGCCCGCGGGCGCGTGGCCGGAGCTCGTCGAGGCGATCGCCGCGCACGCGCACGACGCCGACGGCGCGCGGGTCTGACGGACGGCGGGGCGCTCGCTACAGCGCCTGGCCGAAGTCCTCGTGGCCGGCCGGGCTGCCGACGAAGTCGCGCAGCGCGGCCTTGCCGCGGTTCACCAGCGGGCTGCCGTGGGCGAAGAGCAGGTGCTCGAAGTCGCGCTGCAGCAGCGCCTGCAACTGCTCCCGCAGGCCGTCCTTGATCGCCTGCGGGTCGTCGCCGAGGTACTCGTCGGCGAAGAACCCGAGCGCGTCGCCGTAGTGCTGCAGCGCGTCGGCGAGCGCGACCGCGCCCCCGGCGACGTCGATGTGCAGCGCGTACTCGTCGGGGCACAGGACGCCGATCTGCACGGCGCGGACGCCCGGGGCCACCTCCTCGCCGTCGTGGTAGGGCTGGAACTCGAGCCGGTCGCCGATGCGGTCGGCGGCCTCGCGCGGCGCGCGAATCGGGATGGAGAGCTCTCCGGCGAGCCGTTCGGCGTGGCGGTCGTGCAGCCCGGACGTCAGCACGATCTGCTGCGGCGGCAGGTCGGTCTGCCGGAAGCGCTCGGCCCCGTCCTGCGGCTCCATCGGGTCGATGAGGATCCCGGCGGGCTCGATCCAGTGGGAGCTCACGCGCGCCCCGATCGTGTCGCGGAAGGCGGTCCAGTGATGGACGCCCGGGAGGATCTCGTCCATGGCCGGATGGCTACCCGGTGCGCGTGCGACGACACGTGCGCGCCGATCGCCACGCCGGCGGCGATGTGCGAGGCTCGGCTCGACCACGACGAGAGGGGAGCACGCCGTGTCCGTCACCGAGCTGAGCGCGCCCGTCCTCGAGCCCGCCGCGCAGGCGTTCGCCGACGCGACCGCCAACCCGCCGTTCGTCTTCGACGTCGGTCCCGCGGAAGCCCGCAGGACGCTCGAGGAGCTGCAGTCGGGCGCGACCGCCCGCCCGGCCGTCGACGACGCGTGGATCGCCGTGCCTGGCGGTCCCTCCGGCATGGTCGACGTCCGGATCGTCAGGCCGCCCGGCGTGCCGGGGACGCTGCCCGCGCTGCTGTACGTGCACGGCGCCGGCTGGGTGCTCGGCGACGCTCGCACCCACGACCGGCTCGTCCGCGAGCTGGCGGTCGGGGCCGGCGTCGCCGTCGTCTTCCCGGAGTACAGCCGCGCTCCCGAGGCCCGGTACCCGACTGCGATCGAGGAGAGCTACGCGGTCGCGCGCTGGATCGGGTCCGAGGGCGCGAGCCATGGCCTCGACGCGTCGAGCCTGGCGGTCGGCGGCGACTCCGTCGGCGGCAACATGACCGCCGCGCTCACCCTGATGGCGAAGGAGCGCGGCGACGTCCGGTTCGCCCGCCAGCTGCTCTTCTACCCGGTGACGGACGCGAGCCTGGACACGCCGTCGCACCGGCAGTTCGCCGAGGGCTACTTCCTGCGACACGACGCGATGCGGTGGTTCTGGGATCAGTACGCGCCCGACGAGGGCGAGCGCGCGCACGCGACCGCCTCGCCGCTGCGGGCGACCACCGAGCAGCTCGCCGGGCTGCCGCGGGCGCTCGTCATCACCGCCGAGGCCGACGTGCTGCGCGACGAGGGCGAGGCGTACGCGGCCAAGCTGCGGCGGGCCGGCGTGCCCGTCACCGCCGCGCGGTACGCCGGGATCATCCACGACTTCGTCATGCTCGACGCGCTGCGCGAGACGCACGCCGCGCAGGCTGCGATCGCGCAGGCCGTGGCCTTCCTGCGCGGCGAGCTCGACCTGCGCTGACTACACCGGCGCGGGCGGCTGCGCCGGCGAGCGCGCGAGGTGCGCGTGGACGAGCTGGACGGCCATCGCGCCCTCCCCGACCGCCGTGGCGCACCGCTTCGTCGAGCCGGAGCGCACGTCGCCGGCCGCGAAGATGCCCGGGACGCTGGTGCCGAGCAGGGCGTCCGAGCCCGCGGCGGCGCCGGTGAGGATGAAGCCGCGGTCGTCACGTGCCACCGCGTCGCCGAGCCAGTCGGTGCACGGCGAGGCCCCGAGGAAGAGGAACAGGAACGAGAACGGCACGCGCTCGCCGCTCTTCAGCGTGACCGCCTCGAGCTGCCCGTGCTCGCCGTGCAGGGCGGCGACCTCGGATCGGTCGCGGATCGCGACGCCGTAGCGCTCCAGCTCGCGCACGAGGTACTCCGACATCGTCTCGCGGAGGTCCGCGCGGCGGTGCAGCAGCGTCACGAGCGCCCCGCCGCGGGCGAGCCAGACCGCCGCCTGGCCCGCCGAGTTGCCGCCACCGACGACGCCGACGCGGGACGCCCCGCAGAGCTGCGCCTCGGGCGGCCCGGCGACGTAGAAGACGCTGAGGCCCTCGTACTCGGCGAGGCCGTCGACCGGCAGTCGCCGGTACTCGGCGCCGGTGGCGAGCACGACGGCCCGCGCGGCGACCTCGTGGTCGTCCTCCAGCCGCACGACGTGGCGCTCGTCGCCCGGCTCGAGCGCGACGGCGCGGTACGGGGTCGCGGGGCGAGCGCCGAACTTGCGGGCCTGCGTGACGGCGCGGCTCGTCAGCTCGGCGCCGGTGATCCCGGCGGGGAAGCCGAGGTAGTTCTCGATCCTTCGCGACGAGCCGGCCTGCCCGCCGAGGGCGCTGCTCTCCACGAGCAGCGTGTCGAGGCCCTCGGAGGCGCCGTAGACGGCGGCGCCGAGCCCGGCCGGTCCACCGCCGACGACGAGCAGGTCGACCTCCTCGCGCGGCGCGAGCTCGCGCCCGATGCCGAGCGCCCGGGAGACCGTGCCCGTCGAGGGCGCGCGCAGCTCGGTGCCGCCGGGCAGCCGCACGAGGGGCAGGTCGCCGGCGTCGATGCCGTCGACGAGCGCCGCCGCGGCCGGATCGTCGTCGCGTTCGGGGTCGCGCCAGGTGAACGGCAGGCGGTTGGCGCGGGCGAAGTCGAGCATGCGGCGCGTCGCCTCGGACGAGTGCGGGCCGACGATCTCCAGGCCGACTCCCTTGGCCTGCTGGAGCGCCTCGCGCCGCGACATGAACGTGGCGAGGACGAGGTCGCTCAGCGGCGCGTCCTCGAACAGCAGGTCGCGCAGGGCGTCGCGGTCGACGGCGAGGTAGCGCAGCGGCTTCGTCACGACCGCGGTGACGAGGACGGACTGGCCGGAGAGCAGGTTCAGCTCGCCGAGGAAGCCGCACGGTCCATGGCGGACGAGCTCCTCGCCGGCGGCGTCGACGATCGCGACCTCGCCTTCGAGCACGGCGATGAACGGATACCGGCGATCGCCGGCCCGGTAGAGCACCTCGCCGACGTCCGCCGTGCGCTCCTCGCCGAGCTCGGCGAGCCTGGCGAGCTGCGCGGTCGACAGCGTCGGGCTCTGCGGCCGGTCCACCCGGTCAGCCTACGCCACGCGGGCCGAGGCCCCGTGGCGCACGGTCAGTACCAGCGCCCGCGCGAGAAGCCGCCGAAGGCGATGAGACCGATCAGCAGGACGATCAGCCCGAGCCAGAAGCTCGAGACGATCATCAGGACGATGCCCACGATGACGAGGATGCCGCCGAGGCTGATGCCGGCCATGCTGCCGCCTTTCCGCTGGGGTGGATGTGACGGCGGCGTACCCGGGCGCGGCGCACGGCA
This sequence comes from Capillimicrobium sp., assembly GCA_035761245.1. Lineage (GTDB taxonomy): Bacteria > Actinomycetota > Thermoleophilia > Solirubrobacterales > Solirubrobacteraceae > Capillimicrobium. Next base: position 8,017 of record DASTRJ010000158.1, read on the forward strand.
ACCGCTCCCTCCGGCAGACTGCGATCCGCGATGACCGGCATCTGGCGTCTGCGCGCGACCGTCCTCACCGTGCTGGGGGTCGTCGCCGTGCACCAGGGGCGGTTCCTGTTCGCCTCCGAGGCGCACGAGCACGAGCTCGCGCCGGTGCACGGCTACCTGCCGTGGATGACGGCGGCGGCCGCGGCGCTGCTGTTCGTGCTGATGGTGCAGCTCGTCGCGTCCTTGGAGCGGCCGGATCGCGGCGCGCTGCGGCTGCCGTCGGGCTGGGTGCTGTGGGGCGTGGCGACGACCGCGCTGCTGTCGGCGTTCGTGGCGCAGGAGACCGTCGAGACGGCGCTCGTGCACGGCCATCTGCCGGTGTTCGCGGAGCTGATGGCGGGTAGTGGCTGGGTCGCGGCGCCGCTGTCGCTGGTCGTCGGCGGGCTCGTCGCGCTGCTCCTGCGCGGCGCGGCGAAGGTCGTCCGCTGGGTCTGCAGCGGGCGCCGGCCGCAGCGCCGCCGGCGGCTGCCCCTCGTCGTCGTGGTCGCCGAGGTGCGCTGTGCGCCGCGCGGGTCGCTGATCGCGCGGCGGTTGGCCGGTCGCGCCCCGCCCGTCCTGTCCTGAGTGCCTCGCCGGGGCGGTCGTCCCGGCACCGTCATCCCTCAACTCAAGGACAGAACATGATCGGTCGTTCTTCGACCGCGGCGGTGGCCGCGGTCGCCGTCGCGCTCGGCTCGGTCGCCGGCGCCTCGGCCCATGTCACGCTGCAGCCCGAGAGCGCGCCGGCGGGCGCGTTCGAGCGGCTCGACGTTCGCGTTCCCAACGAGCGCGACGACGCCTCGACCACCAAGGTCGAGGTGAAGTTCCCGCCTGGGTTCATCTTCGTCTCCTACGAGCCGGTGCCCGGCTGGGAGACCGAGGTCCGGATGGGCGAGCTCGACGAGCCGGTCGAGGCGTTCGGCGAGCCGCACACCGAGCAGGTCGACACGGTGACGTTCCGCGCGACCGGCGAGGGCGTCCGGCCCGGCCAGTTCCAGGACTTCGGGCTGTCGGTGGGGCTGCCCGACGATCCCGGGGCCGTGCTGACGTTCAAGGCGCTGCAGACGTACTCGAACGGCGAGGTCGTGCGGTGGATCGGCGCGCCGGACGCCGACGACCCGGCGCCGACCGTGACGCTCACCGCGCCGGCGGGCCCGGACGCCGCGGCGCACGGGTCCGGCGACGCGCAGGCATCCGGGGCTTCCGCCGCGCCGGCGGACTCGGGTGGCGGCGACGGCACGGACGGCGGGGACACGCTCGCCATCGTCGCGCTGATCGTCGGGGCCGCCGGGCTGCTGGCGGGCCTCGGCGGTCTGGTCGCCGCGCGACGCGCGCGCACCCGCGCGGTCGCGTGAGCGCCGCGACAGCCGGCGTGTGGCGGCGGGCTTCGGCCCGCCGCCTGGTCGCCGCATGCCTGCTCGCGGCCGCGGTGACCGTCGCGTGGGCGGGCGACGCATCGGCGCATGCCGTCCTGACGCACACGGCGCCGCATCAGAACGCGTCGGTCGAGGTCGCGCCCGCGCGCGTGCAGCTCGACTTCAACGAGCCGGTCGAGGTGAGCTTCGGGGCCGTCCGGGTCTACGACGAGCGCGGCGAGCGCGTCGACACCGGTGAGGTCGAGCACGTCCCGGGCCGCCCGTCGAGCGTGGAGGTCGGACTGCGGCCGGGCCTGGGACGCGGGATCTACACCGCCACCTATCGCGTCGTCTCGGCCGACGGGCATCCGGTGTCCGGCGGCTACGCGTTCGGCGTGGGGGAGGCGGTGACGGCGCAGCGCGCCACGCCGGACGTCGTCGATCTCCTGGCGCGCTCGTCGGCGGGCGCGTTCGTCGAGGGCGCCTACGGGGTGGCCCGCGGGGTGCAGTACGCGGCGCTGCTGCTGCTCGTCGGCGCGGTGGTGTTCCGGCTCGCCGTCTGGCCGCGACGGGCGGAGGCGCGGTGGCCGTGGCGGCTGCTGCTCGGTGCGGCTCTCGTGGGGCTGGCGGCGTCGGCGGCGGGGATCGCGCTGCAGGGGCTGCTCGCCGCGGGGCTGCCCGTTGGCCATGTGCTCGACGCGAGCGTGCTCGAGGGATCGCTGTCGACGCGCACGGGCGAGGCGTGGCTGCTGCGGGCGTGCGCCTGGGCGTTCGTCGCGGTGTTCGTCGCGCTCTACCGCGAGAGCCGGAGCCGAGCCGAGATCGCGGGGCTGGCGCTCCCGGCGGCGCTGCTCGTGGCGAGCCTTCCGTACGCCGGCCATGCGGACACCCAGTCGCCGCAGGCGGTGCTCATCCCCGCCGACGTGGTGCACGTCGTGGCGGCCGGTGCGTGGCTCGGCGGGCTGGTGCTGCTGGTCGTGTGCTTCTGGCGCCGCCGGGATGGAGCCGGGACCGCCGACGCCGTCGCGGCCACCGGGCGCTTCTCCCGGCTCGCGCTGCCGGCGATGCTCGCGCTGGTCGCCGCCGGGGCGGTGCAGGCGTGGTTCTACCTGGGTTCGGTGGGCGCGTTCGTCGAGAGCACGTACGGCTGGGCTCTGCTGGCGAAGATCGCGCTGGTGTGCGCGATCGTCGCGCTGGCGTCGCGGAGCCGCGGCCTCACCGCCCGGCTGGTCCGCGACGGCGACGCGACCGCGCGGCTGCGCGCCTCGATGCTCGGCGAGGTGGCGCTCGCGGTTCTGGTGCTCGCCCCGACGGCCACGCTCGTCCGCGCCGCCCCGCCGGCCACCGTGGCGGCCGGACCGGTGATCCGCGAGCTCGAGCTGGGCCCGATGCAGCTCCAGCTCGACATCGAGCCCGGGACCGTCGGCCCCAACGACTACCACCTGTACCTCTTCGACCGCCGGACCGGCGCGCAGATCGACCGCGTCCGCGAGCTCACCGTCCGCCTCGTCCAGCGCGAGAAGGGCATCGGCCCGATCACGCTCGACATCCCGCGCAAGGGCCCGGCCCACTACGAGCTGCGCAACTCCACGCTCGGCGTGGCCGGGACGTGGGAGGCGACCATCACCGCACGGGTGTCGCGGTTCGACGAGTACAGCGGCGAGACGGAGTTCGAGGTGCGGCCGTGAGCGTCGTCCGATGGGGGAGGAGGTCAGGCGAGTTCGCCGCCGTCGTCGAAAGCCGGGCTCGCGGCGGCGGACCGTCCGGCGTCACGTGCCGCTGCCGCTGCAACCGCAGATCCGCGACATCTACGAAATGTTCGACGTTCCACCGGGGTCGTGTGCGGCTTCGCGTAGCGGGACCGGGACGCGGTCGCCAGAGGAGGTGACCAGGCCGATGCGGCGTCGACGATCCGGCTCGCGATCAGCTCAATCGCGTCGCTGTGGCGTATGAGTGCTTTACCTGGGCCTCCCCCGGACGTTGAGCATCGCCCGGCGCGGATGAGGGGCATGCGCGCGCACCTCGGTCGTAAAGGTGGGAAACGAGCTGGTCGTCCCTCTCGTTGCACGACCTGGGCTGGGCACTACGAGGCTCGGTCGTGAGCGCCGTGGCGACGCGACGACGATCGTCGGTTGCCTGTCGTGCCAAGAAGAATCGGGCTCGGTCCGTCGCTGCGGGCAGGCCGCGCGTCGTCTGGCCACATCGTCCAGCGAGTGCTGCGCTAAGTCGAAATCGACGCCGCCGCCGTCCGCTCGGCGACGACTGGTGCTGGCGTGGTTCGCGGCGTGCGACATACGACGGAACTGAACTTTGAGGCCAGATGTCGATGTCGTTGGGGCAGCATGAGGCGCCGAAGGCAGGCCGGCGAGCGCTAGCGAGGAGGGACGCATGCGAGCGCCACGTGCTGCCGGGAAGGAGCACGTAGATGCCCCTGCCGCGTGACCGACCGGTGCGCTACACACTGGCTCGTGGCTACTGCCCGACCTTCAATTCACTGCGTTGAAGCAGCACTGCGCCAGCGGCTCCTTGACGGACGGCCGCAGGATGTCCGAGAGATCGCAGAGGCGCTCTTCTGCGGCAAGAGCTCACTACAGCGTGCGCTTGCGGACCATGGGACGTCGTTTACCGAGCTTCGCCGTCGCATCCGCGTCGAATATGCACTCGAGCTGCTCACCGAAGGCAGGACGGTTGCTAGAACTGCGGCTGAAGTTGGAATCAGCCAGACTTACCTATCGAAGCTGATCAAGGCCGAGACTGGTCTGACTGCGGGACAGGTCGCGCGGTGCCGAATCCTTGCGCAGCGTGCGCAACGCTGGCGAGCCAGTGTGCCACCGAGGTTTGGCACCAGGCTGTACTGGAACCGGCTGGCGGAATGGAACCGCCTGGAGCGGGAGGTCCGAGCCTTGCTGTCGAGCCTGCCACTGGACAGTCCGCTCCGAAGCTGGGGGAACCTCGTGATCGTGCAGGCTCGGAGGCCGGACTATCGGACGCGGCCGTATCGGCAGCGCGTCTGGGAGGAACGGCGTCGCGAGCGCGAACAGCTGCGCCAAGCTATCGACCACGCGTTGCGTCGGTGGAAGCGCGACCAACCGCCCGTAGAATCGAACTCCTCGAAACGCCCAACGGCAGGGGTGACGCGATGATTCGTGCCGCCGATGCATTGTCGCTCGCTTCTGCCGGGAGCATCGGGTGGCCGCTGGTGGTGATCGTGTTCCTGGTCGTAGGCCTCATCGCCCTGTGTGGTGTGGAATTTGTTGACGAGAGCCCCGAGGGACGTCGTCGCCGCATTCGGATACGTCGTGTTCTTGATCGACGGTAGATCCACCGTCACGGATCGTGCCTCGGCGTGTCGGCCGCCCGGTCTACCCGACGGCTTGGAACGGCTCGCCGGGCCAGTACCGGGGATTCTCGAACAACGCGGCGTCGGGCAACTCGAAGACTTGCGTCGGTTCAAACGTCCCGCGGATGATGCGCGGCCGGTCGCCTTTCAGGTCGACGCGGTCCCAGGGGAGACTGTCCGACACAGCATGTGCCGGGTCAGGATGTAGCCATAGCACGGGCGCGACGCGTGCGACGCTCCAAGGGCGGAATTCAACATCGAAGACCAGCACGCCGGAGACATGGCGATTGCGCATGCGGCCGGACGTGTCGCGGAAGAAACCGGTGCCGCGCTTGCCGGCGCTCCTTATGACGGCCGGGTTCTCGGGCACGACACGCCCGATCTTCGGTCCCAGCAGGGCGCACTCGACGTCGTCGGCGTCCGCGCCTAGGCGATCCATGCCAAGCGCGATGACCGTGGGCGCAGACGGGACGCCGTACTTGCGGGCCTTTGCCTCAAGGCGGTCTCTCAGGGTGCTCGCCTGATCCGCGATAGTACCGTCCGACGGACCGGCGCAGATGGCGCTGCCAATGCGGCCTCGCCGGTGAGCCTCGCGCGGCCAGGCCTCGAACGAAAACTCCCAGTCGTCGACGCGCTCCGTCCTAGCCGGCAACGCGTCAAACCCCGCGCCGTGCTCGTGCGCCAGGCGGACCTCGTCCCAGTTGAGCATCTGGAGCCACCTCTCCAGCCGGCGACGGATATCCCGCATCGATGGCGAATTTTGACCCTCTTGTTCGATTTCGAAGATAAGGTCGAACTCTTCGCTTCGCGTTCTGTTCACGGCATCGATGATGCGCGCGATGCGGCCCCTGCGTCCAGCGCCCTCGCGGTTGCCGACAACGGTGGCTTCCAGGAGGATCACTTGATCGCCGCGACGCAGACGGAAGTCCGGGCGCGTCGTGACGTCGCCGAGGCTCGGGTGAGCGATGACCTCGAAGCCCAGCGCTCGGTGGACGGCATGGAGGTAGAGCTCGAGCCAAGCGGCGTAGAACTCGACATCGTCGCGCGATGCGATGCGCCGGCGAAGCTCTTCCTGCTCACCGCTGGGATACTCGCCGAACCACGCGTCGAGAAGGCGACGCACGCGATCGAAGACTGGGCTATCGACACGATCGAGGAAAGTCCACGCCGCCTCTTGCTCGCGGCTGACAGACGGGTCGGTCCGTTCGCGGTCTGAGAAGAGCACGGGGCGAGTCACGATCCCGCCACACTAACCGTGCCACCAGACTTCCGGGTGCGCAGACAGCCGAAAGCTCGAGGGCTTTCCAGATGCCGGAGGAGGGACTCGACCCCCGCACGCGGATTATGATTGGCGCGTAGCCGCTCGTATTCGCGGCCTCTCAGTGCGGTTCAGGGCGCTGAGTGCCGCTGAGTTGCCCTCGGAAATGCTGAGTTCGGGACCAAGTCCGGGACCAACTTCGTTCGCTGGGCCCGCCAGCCGTTCGCCGTGCGCGTCGAGGTTCCGGCGTGGGCTCGTGAGAGGCTGAACAAGTTCCAAGGATCATGACGCCGCTGCCACGTGGGTAGCGCGAATCAGCGTCCCGCCCGACATCGCCGATGCGGTTCGCCGCGGCGCTGTCATGACCCGCCCATCGTTTCGCGATGACGACGGAGATCCTTCCCGATGGGTCGTCAGGTGAAGTCGAGTTCTCGATCACCGTCGCGGCCACTAGCAAGGACCTTGTGATCGCTGAGGCCGTGGAGTGCCTTGCCGAAGCGGCTGAGGCAGGTGGGACGAGCGCAGGCGATACCAGCCTTCTCGGCCGGACCCGCCGACGTTCGCGAGTCGGGCCGACGACCTGCTGGCAGAGGCGGAGCACCTGTGGTCGGACAAAAGCTACGAATCTGCGGTGGTGCTCGCTCAGGCGGCCAGCGAGCTGAGAGCACGGGACGCGATCGAAGGAGCGCTCCGGATCGCGATGCATCGCGAGGGGGACAACGGCTACCGAAGGTGGGCGGAGGTGATCGCTCGGCAGTGTCGGCCCAGTCTCCGCGACAAGCGAACGCAGGAGAATTTGGAGGTGATCACCCGGCGCAGTCCGGTGGCCGAGCCGTGGTGGCCTAAGTACAGCGCGCATGTCCACCGTCGCAACGGGATCGTGCACGACGGCCTGGTCGTCACCAAGGCGCAGGCCACTGCATCGTCGGAAGCGGTGGACGCGTGCATGGATTGGCTCCGCCGCCTGTGGGCCGGCGAGCCGTGGAAGTCACGGCTGGCGTCATGCCGTCCGCTGAACCGGATCTCATTCGGGCAGTGAGCGACGTCGACAACACTCCGCCCGTTGACCAGTCACCCTTCCAGCGCTCGGTGAGGGCGGCGGTGCGCCATGTCGACCCCGAGTCCATCGATGCGCCCGGCACGACCTTGATGAACCAAGTGGTGGTGCTGCAGGCGGCGGCGCGCCTGCTGACGGTCAACTATCGATGGTTCTACGAGAACGAGACCGACGGTTGGCAGCGCCTCGTGCTCTTCACGGAGTCGCTGTACCAGCAGATCCACGCCGTCACCACGACCGCCAGCATCCTCCTTGCGCGACGATCAACACCTCCGTTGGGGGGCGTGGACAGCCTTCACCGACTGCTGAGAAAACTCGAGAACCTCCCCGGCCATCCTGTTGCCGTCGAAGCTCGACGACAGAGACGGGCACTGACACTTCTCAAGTGGCTCTGCGATGTACGCAACATCGCACTGCAACATCGCGCCGAACGCGGCCTGACCGGGAACCGGGGGCACATCATCATCGATGGTTTCGCGCTCCTTCGGACTGCAGATCCGGTGGACCCCGCGGCTCTTCGGAAGGCGCGGACGTTGTTCGCCGGATTCACGAATCGCTACGGCGAGTGGAACGAGAGGCCGAACAGCGCACGCGAGGCCCTGACATACCTGGACCTCGGTTCGCATGAGCTCTACGAGATCGCGCCCGGGGATTACGACCGGGCTCGGGAAGTCGTGGCTGAGGCTGCGTGCTACGACCTCGTCGTGTCCGTCCCCGTTCTCGAGAACGCCGATACGGCGCTCAGCGTCCTTCTTGAGATGATCCCTGACGCGAGCGCGGAGGGGATGGCCGCAGCAGCGGCACCGACGCTCTGACCGCGGCGAGACCTACCCCTCGTGAGCATCAGACGCGGATCTCGCTGAGCCCGCCCTCGTTCACCGCGTAGAACCAAGGGCCGTCGCCGCGTTCCTCGACGGTTCGCTCGATCCGCTCCCAGTGCCGCACAAGTCGCGTGAGCCAGCCCCACGTCGGCATGTCCTGTTTGCCTGCGATCCAGAAGACGCGCAACCCGGCCTCTCGGAAGCGCTCGAGCTCCTGCGGCTTCGTCCGGATGCGCCGGTCGCGTGCGATCACGATCAGGCCGCGTGCGGCGACCTCGGGGATCCACTCGGTGTCGAGCGCGCCGAGGGGACATTCGGGGATGAGCTTGTGCCCGGCATGAATCGTGTCCTTGCGCGCCGCCTCCAGCGCTTTGCCGAGCCCGAGCGCGCTCTCGTCGACGTAGAACCGCAGGTGGTCGCGATCGGCTGTCAACGCTGAGCGCTACGCGGCTTCGGCGGTGCTGCTGTTGACGCGGCGCATCTCGTAGCGCAGCGCCTCGCTGACCGTGCTGACGGGCAACTCGTAGAGCTCGGCGATGGCGTCGACCGACTCGCCGCCGCGGAAGAGCTCGGCGATGATCTCGGTGCGGACGTTGCGGACCACCGGCTCGCCAAAGCCTCGAAGCGGATCGATCTGCACGCTCTGCAAGTCCGCGGCAGGCCGGAGCAGCCGGGGTTGGGCGTCGCGGTCGTCGCCGGTCCACTCGACCGAGCGGCGGAACTCGTCCGCCGGCTGCGCCCAGTCCAACACGCGCTGGCCGGTCCGCACCACAACCAGGGCGAGCGGCCGCTCGAGCCCGACGTCCTCCTGCACCTTGCGCACCAGTTCGCGCCCGTGAACGTCGAGCCACGTTCGGGCCGACGCGAGTGGGTAGGGCGTCTGCAGCTCCTCGCGCAGCGCGTCGACCGCCGGGCGCATACGCGCGAGGGACACGCCCGCGTCGCGGTACTCCGACAGGAGACGCGTCTCGACGAACTCGCCCCAGGTCACGGTCTCGTTCCCGGTGGGCGACTCTCGGATGACGGGCGGGTACTGGCGGCCGCCACGGCGGTAGCCGTCGATCCACCGTCGTGACGTGCCGGGCGGTAGGCCCAGGATGCGATCGACCTGCCCGAGCCCGTAGACAGGCCTGCTGAGGAGGTCGACGACATCGGACATGGCGTCCATCTTCGCATCTCGGGCGGTGGGCCCTGCAGGGCGACGACCAACACGATGGGTGGCGCCCCGGCCGTCTTCCGCCGCGCGCGCCTGAGGTGCGCCCACAGCTGGGCGACGGTCGCGTCCAGAGAGGCCGGGGCGAGGACGGTGAAGATCGCGAGCAGCTCCTCGGTCATGTCCCTGTAGCGGGTAAGCCAAGCGAAATGGGCCCTTCGTCTGCCATTGGTCGCGACTATCGGGCCGCACCGCAGTTTGCGTGTACGCCGCTTGCTCGATGAACGTGGTCGGGCCCGTCAACGGCGGCTGGGTCAGGCCGCCCCCGTGGGAGCGCGGGCACCCTCCGGACTGACTGGCCCCCGCACTCGGCCGCACGAGTGGCGCCCTCTCCGGGTGGTGAACCACGCCGCGGCGTTTGAAGACGGCGACGTCTGTCTATCGCGCCGCTTCTCGTTCAAGCGTCAAGTCAATCCGTTGAGATCTAGTGGGCGTCCCTGCTCGTCGGGCCGCCGCTCGTGAGGCCCCCTGCGCCGACGGCGGCTTCGTAGCGTGCCCAGCTCGGGCGCCGGCGTCCGCGACAGCCAGCGGCCCCCGCTCTGGCCGCGAACACCGTCGAGCCACCGGCCGATGCGACGAACGCCACCTGCGGAGACATCGTCGAAGCGATGGCGCAAGCGGGGACGACGAGCAGCCGCGCTGCCGAGGTGCGACCATCGATCCCGCGCAGCCCGGGCGCGGGGAGCGGCCCACCAACCGGCACGCCCGAGTCGCGCACCAGGCGGCCGCCCGCCACGTTGCTCGTGCCCGCCACGCGCTCGACCTCCCGGGGACGCCCACCCATGAGATCGGCGTGGATCTCGAACCCGAATCGTGAGCCCTGCCTAGATCATCCGTCCATTTCAGGGGGGTCAGCCCGTTCGGACCCGTGCTCAGCTCGTCGCACTCGACCCGGCCTACGTCCTGATCCAGGTGAAGGAGAAGTTCGGCACGCTGCGTGTCTACACAGAGGTCGATCCCGCGGTTCGAGACCGAGTGCGCGAGCTGGTGGCAGGGGCAGAACAGCGCAGCGCGACGACTTGCGAGGACTGCGGCGACCCGGCGGAGCTTCGCGAGGACCGGCGCTGGGTCCTCACGCTCTGCGAGGTGTGCGACGTCTGGCACGAAGACGGGCGACCGCTGCCGAACGGGTGGGCCCACCTCTGATCGAGCAGGGCGGAGGCGGCGCGTTCGCGATGCAAGGGCGGCGCTTCGAGCGGTCAGTGGATCGGAGCCGACACCGATGGCAGCCGCGGCCAGTCGTCCGACCGGCTGGTCACGCTCCGCGTGTGTCACCTTTGGCTCCGGATCACGATCCAGCGGTCTTCCGCGCCGATGTTGGCGACTACATCGGCCCGGTGACCGACGCGGGGATCGCGTCGATCCGCGATGTGATCCTGTGCCCGACGGGCGCCGGCGGAGGCAACGCGGACGACTACCGTGCCCACCCTCCGGTTGCCTCGCCGATGTTCCGACGTCTCGAGGAATCTGACCCGCGCCCCGCGCACCTTGGCCGGAACCTGCGGATCGACCGCCTGAGTGACGACGAGGCGGACATCGTGTTGCGGGCCTGTACTCCCCGCGGTCACAACTTCGCGCCCGTCAAGCAATTCGGGCAGAGATACACGTTCATCCTCGACGTTGATCCGCAGCAGTGGGAGATTCGCCCGCATGGCTGGGACCCGGACGGCGTTCTGCACGACGCCCTCGCGATGTCGCGGCTTGTGCGGGATCACGGATTCTCGCTCGAGTACGCCGCTCGAATTATCACCTGGCAAGACGGCAAGCAGGTCGTCACCTGGACGCGCGGTCCCCTGACTAACGCCTTCACGGTCCGACACGAGCGCGACTGGCTCACCTACGACGAGGCCGAGCAACTCGCCCAGCTCCTGGACTCGTACTGGGCGGTCAAGGACCACCTTCCCCCGAGAGTCACCCGGGCCATGTGGCGCGCGGAGTACGCAACCTCGATCCAGTGGGGTGACGTCAGCTTGCCCACGATCGTCAGCGGCCTCGAAGCGCTCTTGAAGACCGAGCGCGGCTACGCGACGAAGCAGTTCAAGGAGCGGGCCACCGCGCTTGCAAGCGAGGTCGGCGTCGACGGCGTCACCGAGGAATGGGCGGAGTCGATCTACGACGCGCGGTCGGATTGGGTGCACGGTGCAAGCGTCAAGCTGTTCGCGCTCGATCCGTCGCGTGCCGGTGGTCCATCAAATCTCACCGAGTCACAGGCCTTCCGCGACCTGGCGACAGTGCAGGACCTGCTCCGCGCTGCAATTCGCAAGGCTGTCCAGGACGAAGGCTTCCGCGAGCGATTCGTGTCTGACGCCAGCGTGCGAAGTCATTGGCCGGTCGAGCGCCCCGGCCGGTGACCGCTGGGACCCGACGTGCACGGACCCGTGATCGCGACTCGTCGTAGTAGTGCGAGCGCCGCATATCGCGAAAACCGGTAGTGAGGCTGGCCACTCGGTCGTCTCCGATGCCTTGCCGAGGCCATGTGGCTGCGTCAGGCTACGAGTATGCCGAACATGAGCGCGAAGGCCGTCGACGTCTCCGACCCTTGCGAGCTGCTCGAGCGGATCATCTAGCGGAACGCGCGGATGCTCGATCGACTCGGCGAGAAAGACGATCCGGTTGGGTTTGTGCGGCTGATGGCCGGCCACAATCGCACCGACTTGCGCCGGTTGGCAGAGCTGATGAGCTGCGATATTGAGCGCCTGAGTACCAAGTAGCGCCTCTCGCGCCAAGCAGCAGCGCAGATCCGGCCGGCTGACTGCCACCGCTCTCAAGCGTTCGGGAGGCGGCGTGCTGCCTCACCTTGGCGTGGTTGTCGAGCACCGCGCCAGCTGCCACACCCGAACAAGTCACTCGCGTCACCGCGGCTCGAAGTGGCGCACCGCGCCTGCGCCTCCGGGTCGCCCCGGGTTCGCTTCACACCGGGGTCTCAAGAGGCGCCCCAGCGAAGGGTGAGGTGCCCGCCGGCGGGGCATGGTGTCTCACCGGCGGGTCCCATCGGCAACGGAGGCGGCCAGGTCGCGCTCGATGGCAACGTGGTCACAGCGTTCGCCGGTTGCGGGCTCACCCTCAGGAGCCTGTCGGCGCCTGAAGTTCTAGGTGTCGACTACCTCGGCGTCAGGAACGATCGCGTTGTCCTCGCCCGACGCGTCGATCTCTTCCGCCTCAGCGTCGACGGCGAACGGCATCAGATGACGCTCGTGGTCCTTCTGAGCGCTTCCGCAGACAGGACACACCAGATCATCGCCGAGGTCGCGAACGTTCCACCAGATGCTGCCCATGGACTCGAGGATCAGCGCGACGTCTCGGAGGACGACCATCCAGTCCGCGGTGCTGATCACCTGCATCCCGCCCTCAGCGACCCGAGCGCGCTCGCGGAGTAGGTGCCGGTCGATCGCCGCAACTGTCGCTCGCGCCTTCCAGAGCAACGCGATCTTCTTCTTGATGTCGGCGTTAGCCTGCCCGTCCTCCTTGGCTCGCTTTGCTTCCCTCTCCGCCTCGATCTCGCGGTCGCGGAGGACACGCTCGCGCCGCCGCTGACCGGCCTGTGTCTTGGCCGGATCGTCCCTCATCATCTGCTGGTAGAGCCGGAAGACAACCGGATCGGCCAGGTCCTCGACTGCGCGCCGAGCTCGCTCCTCGGCTGACTTCGCGTTTCGCTTCCGACGGGTCTGCGCCCGCTGGCGCACCTCATCTCTGCGTTCGGGCTCGACGACGTGCCAGCCCACCCCCTTGAGCCGGCTGACCATCGCCTTCCGCCATCCGGTCTCGGTCGTCGGCTCGATCTCTCCCGCCTCCCACAGGCGAATGCGGTTGGGAGTGACCTTGCTCGTGCTGAAGCCGGTGATCTCGCCGAGCTGCTTCTCGGTCACACCGGGGTTGGCCTCGATCGCCTCGAGCAAGATGGCCCGAGTGGTCTTCGCTTCGTCGCTGGACATTGCGCGCAACGAGATCGCCGGGCGTACCTTCGCAGGCACGCCCGGTCCGATCCCCCTGGTCTACTTCTCGAGGGCCTTCTGCCCGTTGGTTGCGCCCGAGCCGAGCGTGGGGACCGGGAGCTTCGCCGTCGCCTCGACGAACGCGGCCTCGAGCGCCGCCCGGATCGTCGCGTCGACGGCCTCGGGCACGCGGCCCTTCATCATCTCGTAGTCGTCGCGGTACGAGTTCGTGAGCGACCGCAGCTTCGCCAGGCGCGGGCCCCAGTACTCGCGGAGCATGATCTCCTCGTGCGTCGAGACGTAGATGCCCTCATCGACCGGGTTGTCGTTCCGCCACACCGTCCCGTGGGTCAGCACGAGGTTGTCCCGCTCGAGGAGCTTCTGGACGGAGCCGCGCTTGCCGGACTGCGTGCGGTTCCACACGGTGCTCTGGCACTTGGCGTAGACGGTCTTCATCACGTCGTTCGCCTGCGCCTCCGCCAGCGTCGGCCCGGCGGTGAAGACCGCGGCTGTGAGCTCGGCCTTCGTCGAGCTCGTCTCCGGGTACCAGCGGTGGTCGTCGTCGTCCGGGGGCGAGATCTTCGAGACGCGCTTCGACTTCATCTCGTCGTAGATGCGACCGTCGACGACCTTCGTGTCGATCTTGTCATCCTCGTCGAGGAGGTCGGCCTGGCGCGCGAACTCGAGGAAGATGGCGCTGACGGCCTTCTTGTACTCGTCCGCGGCGGTCTGCTTGTTGGCGGCGATCTCGTCGAGGTCGAGCGCCGACAGGACACGGGTGCTCACAGGGCACCAACTCCTTCTTCTGCCTCGAAGGGGACAGGCCGGACGGCGTGAACCCAGGAGGCGTCGCGTGAAGCAGTCTTATAGCACTGGCGGCGTAGGCGGGGCAAGCGACTCGCCTGGCGACTTTCATCCTGAGCCCCTCGGCCGCCGAGAGCAGTCTGACCGGGCAGTGAGCAAATGCGGGCGCCGAGAGCGGTCGACCGCGCGCGTGTCACCTTACCGTCGACGAGCCCCGGGGCGGCGCTGGTAGCGCCCGCTCGAGCGATGGGAGTGGCGCGCGGCGATCGAGGCCGTCGGCCCGCCGCGCACCGCCACGTCTACCTGTCCGCACGCCAGGACGACCCGCGTGCAGCGTGCCTCCGGGAGCCGTTCGTGCCGCCGAGGAGGGCGGCGGCGTTCCCAACGATTGTCACCGCAGCCGAGCAGATCACGCCGCCGGTTCTGCCCATCGGCGCGCCCTGCGTCCGACCCGCCAACGCTCAGGAGCCGCGGCACTGCGTTCGGCCGCTATCGCTCTCGCGTGAACGCGGAAGCGCCCCACGCCGGCTCCTGGCGGTGAGAGTGAGCCAAGGAGCGGCGTCGCCGCCCGCCTGTCGAACGCCTGAGCCACGAGATCGGCGTCGCCAGCGCGAGGGGCGAAGTGGAGGTACTTCATCGTCGTGTCGATGTCCGCGTGGCCGATCCACTCCTTGAGCTGCAGAATCGCCACGTTCGGGTTGCCGATGACCTGAGTCCCGAACGGGTGGCGGAGGTCGTGGAAGCGCAGATCGCGGAGGCCGGTGCGCCGCAAGGCCGGCTTGTACCGCCGGTAGAGCGCTGAGGCGTCGAGGTAGCCGTCGGTCGCGCCGAGGAACACCAGGTCGTCGTCGCCGGTGAAGTCGCCACGGTCGGCGAGCTTCGCAAGCGCCTCGGCGACCGCCGGCGCCATAGGCACCGAGCGGCCCTTGCCGGACTTGGCGTCGTCAGCGACCGCTCGGTGTAGCTCTCCATCACGCGGATGTGGCGCCGGACGAGGTCGACGTTGCGCCAGCGCAGCGCGACGAGCTCGCCGCGGCGCAGGCCGGTGAAGGCGGCGGTCAGGTAGATCGCGGCGTCCTGCTCGGAGTCGGCCTCACGCACGAGCTCCATGACGTCCTCGGGCGAGAAGACCTCGATCTGCGTCGAATGGCGCTGGACCGGCTTCTCGACGTCGGCGACCGGGTTGCGCGGCAGCTTCCAGACCCGCTTGGCCCGCGCCATCACTCCATGGAGGATCGTGAGGATCTTCAGCTCCGTGCCGTGTGTTCATCCGGCCGCCGGCGGCCAGCCCCTCGGCCCATCGCTCGACCGCCTCGGTCGTGATGTCCTCGAGCCGCTGCTCGCCGAAGGCGGGGAGGAGGTGGGCGTTGATGATCGACCGGTAATCGCGCACCGTCGACGGCTTGCGCGCGCGGTCCTGCTCGATCCAGCGCAGGTACTCCGCCGC
This sequence comes from Capillimicrobium sp., assembly GCA_035761245.1. GTDB lineage: Bacteria > Actinomycetota > Thermoleophilia > Solirubrobacterales > Solirubrobacteraceae > Capillimicrobium. The sequence continues at coordinate 23,262 of DASTRJ010000158.1, forward strand.
CGCGTCGGCGAACGTGGCGCGCGTCTGGACCATCGCGGGCAGCGTTCCACGGCGCGCCTCGTCGAGCAGGTCACGCAGCCAGTCCTCGGCCGTCCGCTTCGTGAAGGTCCCGGTCGCCGGGCGACCGCGGCAGCTCCAGGCGGGCCCGATCCGCTTCTTGACCTGCCGGCCGTCGGGCAGGCGGTACTTCGTGTTACCAGACATCGCCACGCGCGCCGGGCGCTCGAAGATGTGGCCGGAGGGCGGCTGAGCAGTGGTCGTCGGCATGGCTCGTCCCGGAGTCGACCAATTCGGGACCAAATGGCCGCCAGCGTCGCCAGCCCGAAACGCCGAAAGCCCCGCTACGCAGGGCTTTCCAGATGCCGGAGGAGGGACTCGAACCCCCGACACGCGGATTATGATTCCGCTGCTCTAACCGACTGAGCTACTCCGGCGGGGGCGGCTCAGTGTAGTGGCGTCGCGGAGCGACTGCGGGGAGGTGGGGAAGAGCGTGGCGAGGTGCCGTCGATCAGCGTGGGCGCGCTGCGGATCCGGCATGTCATCACGGGAGACGAGGCGGCGCTGGGGGAGCTGAGAGACTCGCGTCGTTGGAGAGCGACCCGAGCGCGTTCCTCTCGACGTCCGCGCGCCTATGAGGCCGCCGGCTTCTCCGTCGTCGGCGACCACGCCAGGATCCCCGGCGACATCGCGCATCGCGAGCTCGCCATGAGGCGCGACCTCTGAGCGACCTCAGCCGGCGCTCAGCCCTGGCACGCCGCGCACACGCCGTGCACGACGGTGTCCGCGCGGTCGGGCGCGAAGCCGGCCGCATGCGCGGCCTCGATGACAGGGTCCTCGTCGATGTCGGCCTCGAGGTCGACGACCGTGCCGCAGCGACGGCACACGACGTGATGGTGGGCGTCGGTGCGCGGGTCGTAGAGGACCGCACCGCCGCCGGCGCTGACCCGGCGGACCGAGCCGAGCTCCTCGAGGAGCTCGAGCGTCGCGTACACGGTCGGCAGCGACACGCCGGGGAGGCGGTCGCTGACCGCGGTCAGGACCTGCTCGGCCGTCACGTGGGTCTGCAGCTCACGCACGACGCGCGCGATCGCGAGGCGCTGGGGCGTCACGCGCTGCCCGCGCTCGCGCAGCGCGGCGCAGAGCGCGTCTTCGGGAAGCTGTACGTCCGGCCCCTGTGCCATGGGAAAAAGCCTAGCAACCGGCCTGCAACCCTTAGCCGGCAGTAGTTCTTAGGCGCTTGTTATAGTGCCCTTCATGACCCAGGCGAGCGTCGAGACGGAGCTGCGTCCCCCGAGTCCGGCGGAGGCCCGCTACCTCGAGGTGATGGGCAGGCTCGGCCGCGGCGGTCGTCCGGTCGCCGGCGCCGCGATCGCCCGGGCGCTCGGCCTGTCCGCGCCGACGGTCCACGAGATGCTCCGCCGCCTCGCCGCCGACGGGTTCATCGTGCGCGGCGAGTCGACCGGCTGGGTGCTCACGGACACGGGCCGCCGCCAGGCCGACGCGGTCCGCCGCCGGCGCCGCGTCGTCGAGCACTTCCTGCGCGCGGTCCTGAAGTTCCCCGAGGAGGAGGTCGCCGGCGAGGCCGACGCCCTCCTGACCGCCGTCTCGCCGCAGCTCGAGGAGCGGCTGCGCGCCGCGGCCTGGCCGGGCGAGCGCCCGTGCAGCGAGGCGCCGATCCATCGCGAGCGCGACCGCTTCGAGGCGGTCGGCCACGCGACCCGGTAGCGCGCGCCCCGTCGCGTCTCGCCGCGCCCCGTTCGCCGACCGCCCGCTAGGTTCCCGGTCGTGCCCGAGGACCTCACCCGCGCCGTCGAGACCGTCGTCCGCCGCTGCCTCGCCGTGCGCGAGGGCGAGGAGGTCGTGGTCGTCGGCGACGCCTCCACCGCCGACATCGCCACCGCCCTGCGCGACGAGGCCGAGCGCGCCGGCGCCGACGCCACCCTGACGCTCGCCACCGCGCGCGAGATCGACGGCCAGGAGCCGTCGCGCGCCGTCGCCGCCGCGCTCGCGGCCGCCGACGTCTTCATCGCGCCGACCTCCTGGTCGATGTCGCACACCCGCGCGCGCAAGGCGGCCTCCGAGGCCGGCGCCCGCGGCGCGACCATGCCCGGCGTCACCACCGACATGCTCGCCCGGCTCATGGCGTGCGACTTCGACCTCATGGGCGAGCGCTCGCACAAGGTCGCCGACCTGCTCTCCGCCGCGGACGAGGCGCACGTCACCTGCCCGCTCGGCACCGACCTGCGCCTCCGGCTCACGGGTCGCGAGGCCGTCCCCGACGACGGCCTCTACACCGAGGCCGGCGCGTTCGGCAACCTGCCGTGCGGCGAGGGCTTCATCTCGCCGATCGGCGGCGACGGCGTCCTCTTCACCTCGAGCCTCGCCAAGATCGGCCTGCCCGAGCGGCCCGCCCGTCTCGTCGTCTCCGACGGCCGGCTCGTCGCCGGCGAGGGCCCGGAGGGCGGCGAGCTGCTCGAGCGCCTCCAGGCCGCCGGCGAGCAGGGCACCAACCTGGCCGAGCTCGGCGTCGGCACGAACGAGCGCGCCAGGCTCACCGGCAACATCCTCGAGGACGAGAAGATGCTCGGCACCGTCCACGTCGCGTTCGGCGCCAGCGCCGGCATCGGCGGGACCGTCTCCGTGCCCGTCCACCTCGACGTGCTCGTCCTCGACGCCACGCTCACCGTCGGCGGCACGACGGTGCTCGACGGCGGCCGCTTCGTCCTCTGACGCGCGCGTGCTGATCGCCGTCCCGAACGTCTCGGAGGGGCGCGACCGGCGCGCGATCGACGCGATCGCCGGCGCCTTCGAGACCGGCGGCGCGCGCGTGCTCGACGTCCACGCCGACCCCGACCACCACCGCTCGGTCTTCACGCTCGCGGCTCCGGCCGGACAGCTCGCCAACGCCCTCGTCACGGGCGCGCGCGAGGTCGTCGCCCGCGTCGACGTCTCCGCGCACCCCGGCCTGCACCCGCACGTCGGCGCGCTCGACGTCGCGCCGATCGTCTTCCTCGACGACCGTCAGCGCGGCGAAGCCGTCGCCGAGGCGCTCGTCCTCGCCGACCGGCTCGGCGACGAGCTCGACGTGCCGGTCCTGCTCTACGGGGCGCTCGGCGGCGGCCGCACGCGCGCCGAGCTGCGTCGCGGCGGCCCGTCCGCGCTGCGCGAGCGCCTGGCGCGCGGCGAGCTGCGGACCGACTTCGGCCCGCCCGCGCCGCACCCGACCGCCGGCGCCACGCTCGTCGCCGCCCGCGCGCCGCTCGTCGCCTTCAACCTCGAGCTCGCCGCGCCCGCCACGCTCGACGACGCGCGCGCGATCGCCGCGCGCATCCGCGAGGGCGGCACGGACGGCCTGCCGGGCGTGCGCGCGATCGGCCTGCAGCTCGCCGCCCGCGGCGGCGTCGCCCAGATCTCGATGAACGTCGAGGACCATCGCGCGGTCCCGCTCGCGCGCGTCGTGGAGGCCGTGCGCAGGCTCGCGCCGGTCGCCGAGGCGGAGGTCATCGGCCTGCCGCCCGAGGCGGCGTTCGTCGGCTACCCGGCCGACCTGCCGACCCGCAACCGGCGCACCCTCGAGGAGGCGCTGGCCGACCCGGGCTCGCCGGTACGCTAGGCGCATGGCTCAGCAGACCAAGCGCCGTCGTTCCAAGCACCGCGGCAACGCCGCCGGGATGATCGAGGCGCGCGGTCGCACCGGCCGCAAGCCGACCGAGTCCGAGCGCAAGGGCGCCAAGGGCGCGGTCGCCGCCCGCCCGAACCGCTTCGACCAGCCGCCGACCTGGCGCGGCGCGTTCAACCGCGCGCTCATCGCGATCGTCTTCTTCGTGCTGCTGGTGATCCTGCTCTTCAAGCAGCCCGTCGCCACGTCGGTCGTGCTCGCGGCGCTCATGCTGCTGATCTACGTGCCGATGGGCTACTACACCGACCTGTGGCTCTACAACCGGCGCCAGCGCCAGAAGGCGCAGGGGACCGCCAAGTGAGCCTCGACGTCACCCAGCTCACCGTCGGGATGATCCAGGAGAACTGCTACCTGGTTCGCCGCACCGGCTCCGAGCGCGCGGTGATCGTCGATCCCGGCGAGGAGGCCCCCCGCCTCCTGCAGGCCATCGAGCAGCAGGGCGTCACGCTCGACGCGATCCTGCTGACGCACACGCACTTCGACCACGTCGGCGCCGTGGCGCCCGTCGCGAAGGCGACCGGCGCGCCCGTCTACTGCCCGAAGCTCGAGGTCGGCGTGCTCGCCGACATCATGGCCTACGTGCCGTGGCCCGGCTTCGGCCCGTACGAGTCCTACGACGCCGACGAGACGGTCGAGGGCGGCGAGCGGCTGCAGCTCGCGGGCCTCGACGTCGACGTCGTCTTCACCCCCGGCCACAGCCCGGGCCACGTCACCTACGCGATCGCCGACGAGCAGGCGCTGTTCTCCGGCGACGTGCTCTTCGAGGGCTCCGTCGGGCGCGTCGACCTGCCCGGCGGCGACTGGCCGACGCTCGCGCGCTCGATCCAGCAGCTGCTCGACGCCTACCCGGACGAGACGCAGGTCTTCCCGGGCCACATGGGCATCACGACGCTCGGCCGCGAGCGCCGCACGAACCCGTTCCTCGCCGAGCTCACGACCTGACGCCCGTGGCGGAGAGGATCCAGGCCCCGCGCGGCACGCAGGACGTGCTGCCCGACCAGAGCGCGGCCCGCGCCGCGCTGGAGGCGCGCGCCCGCGAGGTGCTCGAGTCGGCCGGCTACGAGCGCGTCGAGACGCCGATCTTCGAGCACACCGAGCTGTTCTCCCGCGGCGTCGGCGAGTCGACCGACGTGGTGCAAAAGGAGATGTACACGTTCGAGGACGCCGGCGGCCGCTCGCTCACGCTGCGCCCCGAGGGCACCGCCGCGGTCGCGCGCGCCTACGTCGAGCACGGCATGCACAAGCTCGCGCAGCCGGTGAAGCTCTGGTACCTCGGGCCGTTCTTCCGCTACGAGCGCGCCCAGGCCGGCCGCTACCGCCAGTTCTGGCAGATCGGCGCCGAGGCGCTCGGCTCCGACGACCCGGCGGTCGACGCGGAGTCGATCGTCCTGCTCTACACGCTCCTGGCCGACGTCGGCGCGCGCGGCGTGGTGATGAAGGTCTCGAGCCTCGGCCGGCTCGAGTCGCGCGCCGCCTACCGCGAGCAGCTGCAGGCGCACCTGCGCGCGCACGAGGACCGGCTGTCCGACGAGGTCCGCGGGCGCATCGACCTCAACCCGCTGCGGGCCTTCGACTCCGACCACGCCGGCACCCAGGAGGTCATGCGCAGCGCGCCGCTGCTGCGCGACTTCCTCGACGCCGACGACGCCGCCCACTTCGCCGCGGTCGTCGAGCTGCTCGACGCCGCCGGGGTGCCCTACGAGCTCGAGCCGACGCTCGTGCGCGGGCTCGACTACTACCAGCGGACCGTCTTCGAGGTGCACTCGACCGAGCTTGGCGCGCAGTCGGCGCTCGGCGGCGGCGGCCGCTACGACGGCCTCGTGCAGGAGATCGGCGGGCCGCGCACGCCCGGGATGGGGTGGGCCGCCGGCATCGAGCGGATCCTGCTGGCGGGCGGCGCCCCGCCTCACGCGCCCGCGCCGGTCGACCTGCTCGTCGCGGGCCCGGTCGGGGCGCTCGAGTTCGGCCTGGTGACCGAGGCGCGCCGCGCCGGCCTGCACGCCCAGCTCGACCTCGGCGGCCGCTCGCTGAAGGGCGTGCTCAAGCAGGCCAATCGCCTCGGCGCGCGATACGTTGCCTGGGTGGACGAGAACGGTCAGGCAACGTTGAAGGACATGCAGAGCGGCGAGCAGGCCGCGGTCGATCCGTCGGCGATCGTGCGCGACGTGCTGAGGGGCCCGGGGCTGTGAAGCGCCCGCCGATGGCCAACCGCTACCGCGACACGTGGGCGGGGGACGTCGACGCCTCGCGGGCGGGCGAGGAGATCCGCGTCTCCGGCTGGGTGCACCGCCGCCGCGACCACGGCGGGCTGATCTTCATCGACCTGCGCGACCGCTCGGGCCTGCTGCAGCTCGTCTTCCATCCGGAGACGTCCGGCGCCGCCTTCGCCGAGGCCGAGCGGCTGCGCTCCGAGCACGTGCTCTCCGCCCGCGGCACCCTCGTGCGCCGCGAGGAGGGCAACGTCAACCCGAACCTCCCGACGGGCGAGGTCGAGCTGCAGGTCACCGAGATGGAGGTGCTCGCGCAGGCCGAGACGCCGCCGTTCCCCGTCGACGAGGACGGCCACGTCGACGAGAACACGCGCCTGAAGCACCGCGTGATCGACCTGCGCCGCGAGACGATGCGCGACGCGCTCGTGCTGCGCGACGCCATCACGCGCGAGATGCGCGCCGTGCTCAGCGAGGCCGACTTCCTGGAGATCGAGACGCCGATGCTGACGCGCTCGACGCCGGAGGGCGCGCGCGACTTCCTCGTGCCCGCGCGGCTGCAGCCCGGGAGCTTCTACGCGCTGCCGCAGTCCCCGCAGCTGTTCAAGCAGCTGCTCATGATCGGCGGCTTCGAGCGCTACTTCCAGATCGTCCGCTGCTTCCGCGACGAGGACCTGCGCGCCGACCGCCAGCCCGAGTTCACGCAGCTCGACATCGAGATGTCGTTCGTCGAGGAGGACGACGTCATCGGGCTGATGGAGACGCTCATGGCGCGCGTCTTCGCGATCGCCGACTTCCCGGTCCCCGCGCCGCCGTGGCCGCGCATGGGCTACGACGAGGCGATGGCGCGCTACGGCACCGACCGGCCCGACCTGCGCTTCGGGATGGAGATCCAGGACGTCTCCGACCACCTGCGCGAGACGGAGTTCAAGGCGTTCCGCGGCGTCCTCGAGGGCGGCGGCGTCGTCCGCGGCTTCAACGTCGGCCCGCGCGAGACGCCGCGCAAGGAGCTCGACGAGCTCACCGAGCTCGCGCAGCGCACCGGCGCGAAGGGGCTCGTCTGGGCGTTCGTGCAGGCCGGCGGCGTGTGGCGCTCGCCGGTCGCGAAGTTCCTCGCCGACGCCGAGATGCAGGAGATCTCCTCCCAGCTCGGCGCCTCCGAGGGCGACCTGCTGCTGATCGTCGCCGACGAGGCGCGCGTCGCCGCCGAGGTGCTCGGCACGCTGCGGCTGCGCCTCGGGGAGCCGGAAGCAGGGCGCCACGTGCCGCTGTGGGTCGTCGACTTCCCGATGTTCGAGCGCGACGAGGAGGGCGGCTGGACGTCGCTGCACCACCCGTTCACCGCGCCGCTCGGCGACCTCGACGACCCGGGCTCGCTGCGCTCGCGCGCCTATGACCTCGTCGTCGATGGCTCGGAGCTCGGCGGCGGGTCGATCCGCATCCACGACGCCGACGTCCAGCAGCGCGTGCTCGAGATCCTCGGGATGCCGGAGGAGGAGGCGCAGCGGCGCTTCGGGTTCCTGCTCGACGCGCTGCGCTACGGCGCGCCGCCGCACGGCGGCATCGCCTTCGGGCTCGACCGGATCGCCGCGATCATGGCCGGCCGCGACTCGATCCGCGACGTCATCGCCTTCCCGAAGACCGCCAGCGGCGGCGATCCGCTGACCGGCGCGCCCGCCCCGGTCGACGCCAAGCAGCTGCGCGAGCTCGGGCTCAGGGCGCTGTAGCGAGCGCGCCGGGCGCCGCCGGGACGGCGACCTCGACGCGGTCGCGGCCGAGCTCCTTGGCGCGGTACAGCGCGCGGTCGGACGCGCGCAGCAGCAGCTCGGGCGTGGTGGCGACGTCGGGGAGGGCCGCGACGCCGAAGCTCGCCGTGATCTCGCGGTCGACGCCGTCGACGACGATCTTCCCCACCGCCTCGCGCAGGTGCTCGGCGAGGACCCTGCCGCCGGCGAGGTCGGTGTCCGGCGCCAGCACGATGAACTCCTCGCCGCCCATCCGGCCGGCGAAGTCGCTGGCGCGGATGCCGCCCTGGAGCGCGGCGGCCGCGGCGGCGAGCACCTCGTCGCCCTTGTCGTGGCCGTAGCGGTCGTTGATCTGCTTGAAGCGGTCGAGGTCGACCGCGATCGCCGTGAGCGGCGCGACGCCGCGGTTGGCCTGCGCGACCATCCGCTTCAGCGTGTCGTTGACCGCACGGCGGTTCGGCAGGCCGGTGAGCGCGTCGGTCGCCGCGCGCGCCTCGGCGATCGCCACCGCGCGGAGGTTGGCGAGGACCGGGGCGGCCGCGGTCACCGAATCCTCGATGCGCTGGCGCGCCTGGTCGTCGAACGCCTCGTCGCGCGCCGCGAGGACCGAGCCGATGACCTCGCCGGAGACGACGAGCGGCGAGCAGATCCGGTCGCCGCCCTCGGGGCCGCAGAGCTTGCAGGCGAGGAGCTGGTCGTCGTCGCCGGCCTCGGCGTGCGGGCGGGCGAGGCGCAGCGCGACGCAGCTGCGCGGCTCCGCGTCGGCGAGCCGGCCGGCGAGCCCCTCGGGCACGCCGAGCGTCCGCGCCTCGAGCCGGTTGGCGCTGTTGTTGCGGTTGAGCACCGTGACGGTGCTGCCCGGCAGGCTGCGCTCGAGGTGGCGCTTGATCAGCGCGTTCGCCTCGTCCTCCGAGGAGACGACCTGCATCGCCTGCGCGAACTCGGCCTGGCTGTCGCGGTAGCGTCGCTCGCGCTCGGCGATCGCCGCCTTCGCCTGCTCGGCGCGCCGCCACCACAGCAGCCCGGCGCCGCCGACGGCGAGGAAGAGCAGCAGGCTGATGGCGGCCGAGACGGCGGCGGCGATGCGCTGGTCGCGGTCGCGCGCGTCCACGAGCGCGTCCTGCAGCTCGGCGACCTGGGCGCGGAAGCGGTCCATGAGCTCCTTGCGGCTCAGGGCGGCCGCCAGGTCGATCCGGCGCGGGCCGTCGACGCGGGTGACCTCGATGGCCTCGCGCGCCGCGCCGTGCCAGCGGGAGGCGACGTCGACCGTCGCGTCGAGCGGCGCGAGCACGTCCTCGTCGTCGCCGGCCGCCGCGCGGATGTCGCGCTCGGCGACGTCGAAGGCGCGGTCGCCGCTGTGCAGCGGCTCGAGGAAGACCCCGTCGCCGGTCAGCAGGTACCCGCGCAGCCCGGTCTCCTGGTCGAGCATGCTCGTCAGCAGCCGCTGCGACGCCTCCATCCGCGCGCCGCCGCGCGCGGCGGCGTCGCGCTGCACGTCCGCGGAGACCCAGACGGCCACGCCGACGAGCGCGGCGGTGAGCAGGAGGGCGATGCGACGGCGGACCGGGGAGGACATCGCCCAGGTGATCGGCTGTCCGCCGTGGCGGTTGAGGCTTCGCGCGCTCCTACACTCCCGGCGATGGCGGACGAGCGCTTCGAGGAGTACCTGCGCGCGCCGCGCGGCCACGTCCCCGAGGGCGCGCACACCGGCGCCGCCGGCGGCGCGGCGTGTGGCGACCTCGTTCGCATCTCGGTCGCCGTCGAGGGCGACCGGGTCGCGGACGCGGGCGCCGACGCCTCCGGCTGCGGCGCCGTCCAGGCCGCCGCGTCGGCGGTCGTGGAGCTCGTGCGCGGCGAGCCGGTCCTCGAGGCCGCGCGCGTCTCGCCCGGCACGGTCGCCGACGAGCTCGGCGGCCTGAGCCCCGGCAAGCTCCACGCGGCCGACCTCGCCGCCGACGCGCTGCATCGCGCGCTCGGATCCGCGGTGCGCGCCGGCGCCGCGGTCGCCCCGCCGGCCGGCGGCGAGGGACGCGTCCTCGTCGCCATGAGCGGCGGCGTCGACTCGGCCGTGGCGGCGCTGCGCTGCGCCGCCGGCGGGGGCGAGGTGGTGGCGGTGACGCTGGAGCTGTGGGCGTCGCCGGAGAACGACGCCGAGCGCTCGTGCTGCTCGGCCTCCGCGGTGCGCCACGCGCGGGCGCTCGCGCACCGGATGGGGCTGCCGCATCTCACCCTGGACCTGCGCGACGAGTTCCGGGCCGGGGTGGTGGAGCCGTGGCTGCGCGAGCACGCCGAGGGGCTGACGCCGAACCCGTGCATCCGCTGCAACGGCTCGGTGCGCCTGGACGCGATGCTCGACCTGGCCGAGCGGCTCGGCGCCGGCGCGCTCGCCACCGGCCACTACGCCCGCGTCTCCGGCGACGGCCTGCTGCGGACGGCGGCCGACCCGGCGAAGGACCAGAGCTACGTGCTCGCCGCGCTGCCGCGCGAGTCGCTGCGGCGGATGCGCTTCCCGCTCGGCGACCTCACCAAGCCGGAGGTGCGGGCCCTCGCCGAGGAGGCGGGGCTGCCGGTGGCGCGCAAGCCCGACTCGCAGGACCTCTGCTTCCTGGCGGGGACGGGCCGCGCGGCGTTCCTCGCCCGGCACGGCGGCCTCGAGGCGCGGCCCGGCGACATCGTCGATCGCGCGGGTCGGCGGCTCGGTCGGCACCGCGGCCACACCGAGTACACGGTCGGTCAGCGCAAGGGCCTCGGCCTCGGCGGCGGCGAGGCGCGGTTCGTGCTGGCCACCGACGCGACGACGAACACCGTGGTGGTCGGCTCCCGGGAGGAGCTGGCGACGCGCCGCGTGCGGGTGCGCGGGCTGCGGCTGCACCGGCCGGCCGAGGCCGTCGAGTCCGTGAAGCTGCGCTACCGCTCGCGCGCGCTGCCGTGCCGCCTGGACGGCGAGACGATCGAGCTGGCCGAGCCGGTCGACGGCGCGGCGCCGGGGCAGGCGGCGGTGTTCCTCTCGGGCGACTGCGTCGTCGGCGTGGCGACGATCGCCGGTGCTGGCTGAGCGCCTGACCGCGCAGCTGCTGGCCGGCCCGCCGGCCGCGGACGCCGTCGCGGTCGCCGAGCGCCTGCTCGCCGTCCAGGCGCAGGACCCGCGCGGCGCCCGCCTCGCGGTCCGGGCGCGCACCGCCGGGCTGACCGCCGCCGACGTCGACCGGGCCCTCAGCGACGATCGCTCGCTCGTCGTCGACTGGCTGAACCGGGGGACGCTGCACCTCGTCCGGCGCGAGGACCACGCGTGGCTGCACGCGCTCACGACGCCGCAGCTGCTCACCGGCAACGCCCGCCGGCTCGCCCAGGAGGGCGTCACGCCCGACGCGGCCGAGCGCGGCGTGGAGGTGGTGCGGCGCACGCTGGCCGACGAGGGCCCGTCGACGCGCGCGCGGCTGCGCGAGGCGCTCGACGCGGCGGGTGTCCGCACGGCGGGGCAGGCGCTCGTCCACGTCCTCATGCTGGCGTCGCTGCGCGGCCTGATCGTGCGCGGCCCGGTCGCCGGCCGCGAGCAGGCGTTCGCGCTCGCGCGCGACTGGCTCGGCGAGCCGCAGCCCGTCGACCGCGACGCGGCGCTGGCCGAGCTCGCCCGCCGCTACCTCGCCGGCCACGGGCCGGCCGGCGAGCGCGACCTCGCCCGCTGGGCGGGGATCCGTCTCGGCGACGCCCGCGCCGGGCTGCGCGCGATCGCCGGCGAGCTGCGCGAGCGCGACGGCGGGCTCGTCGACCTGGCCGCGCGCGAGACGGCCGCCGACGCGCCGCCGCCGCCGCGGCTGCTCGGGCCGTTCGAGCCGCTGCTGCTCGGCTGGTGCTCGCGCGAGCCGATCGTCGGCGACCACCAGGGCCTCGTCACGGTCAACGGCATCTTCAAGCCGTTCGCGCTCGCGGGCGGGCGGGCCGTCGCGACGTGGAGGCTGGCGCGCGACGGGGACCTCGAGCTGGAGCCGTTCGCCGAGCTGAGCGACGCCGACGTCGCGGCGCTGCACGAGGACGCCGCCGACGTCCGCCGCTTCCTGGCGCCGCCGGCCCGGTGACGCGCGAGGCGCCCGCGGCGTACGGTGGGGCCGTGCGGCCGCCGGTTCACCCGATGCGCGACCTCGAGCGCGACGACCCGCTGTGGCCCGGCCAGCTCGCCACGCTCGTCGCCATCGCCCTCTTCTTCGTCCTGCCGGACACGCTGAGCCTCGGCCCGCGGTGGCCGCTGCCCGTCCTGGAGCTCGCGGTGCTCGCGACGCTCATGCTCACGCGCGGCCGGCCGTGGCCGCCGAGCCACCGGGCGACCACCATCGTCCTCGTGCTCGTCGCGGCGCTCGCGAACCTCGTCGCGCTCGGCCTGCTCGTCCGCGAGCTCCTCAGCGGCGGACACCCGGCCGGGGCGGACCTGCTCGGAGGCGGGGTGGTGATCTGGGCGACGAGCCTGCTGCTCTTCGCGGTGCTCTACTGGGAGCTCGACCGCGGCGGCCCGCTGCGACCGGGCGGGCCGCGGGCGGTCGCCGCCGTCGACTTCCTCTTCCCGCAGATGACCCAGGACCGCTACGGCGGGCGCGGGTGGAAGCCCGGGTTCGCCGACTACCTGTACGTCTCGCTGACGAACCAGACCGCGTTCAGCCCCACCGACACGATGCCGCTGACCGTGCGGGCGAAGGGGCTGATGGCCGTGCAGGCGCTGGCCGCGTTCGTCACCGCCGGGGTGCTCGTCGCGCACGCCGTCAACCAGCTCGGCTGAGCGCGGCGCGGCCGCGCGACCCCCTAGACCTCGCCGAGCGCGCGCAGCGTCCGCTGGTGGATCCGCGCGCCGGAGCGCACGGCGCCGTGCACGGCCAGGCCGATCGAGGCCGCCAGCGCCCCGGCGAGTCGTGCCGGCTCCCCGCGGCGGGCCGGCGGCGCCGCCACGCAGACCGACACCGCCGCGGCGCGCAGGCGCGTCGCCGCGAGCGCGTCGCCCGCGGCGGTGGTCGCGGTCTGCAGGGCCGCGACGAGCGCGGCGTCGCCCAGCGGCACGTCGGCGACGAGCAGCACCGCCACGTCGCCGGCCACGGCCGCGACGGCGGTCGCGTCGCCGTGGTCGCGCCGGACGCCCGCGCGCACGTCGGCCGTCGTCAGCATGCCGACGACGTCGCGCGGATCGAGGCGCAGCGCGAGCGCCGCCTCGGCGAGGCGCAGCGCCGGGTCGTCGCCGAGCTCGCCGGCGCCGACCTGCAGCGCGAGCCAGTGGCCGGCGGCGGCGAGGCCGCCGTTCAGCGCGGCGCTCGAGACGCAGCGCATCGGGGTGCGGAAGTCCGCGAGCAGGGCGTCCTCGGGCCAGCTCAGGCGGACGGCGGGGGCAGGGGGCACGGCGATCGACCTCCTCGGGATGACGCGTCCCGTCGACGGGGGTGTTCGCGATGGCCGAGTTCCTGGCTCGCGGGACGACCCCGCTCACAGTGGCGCGACCACGCCGGATTCCCACCGGCTTCCTCGGTCCATCGCGCTGACGGGCGGCAACGCTACCGGGTGACCCGGCGGCCGGGCGCGCCACCTAGAATCCGGCCGGTGACGTCCGATCAGATCCGCGAGACCTTCCTGTCCTTCTTCGCCGAGCGCGACCACAGGCGGCTGCCCTCGGCCTCGCTGGTCCCGGCGTCCTTCGACCCGTCGGTGCTGCTGACCACCGCCGGGATGCACCCGCTCAAGCCGTACTTCCTCGGCCAGGAGCGGCCGCCGCACCACCGCCTGACGAGCTGCCAGAAGTGCTTCCGCACGCCGGACATCGACGTCGTCGGCACCACGACCCGGCACCTGACCTTCTTCGAGATGCTCGGCAACTTCTCGATCGGCGACTACTTCAAGCAGGGCGCCGTCGAGTTCGCGTGGGAGCTCGCGCGCGAGGGCTTCGGCTTCCCCGAGGAGAAGATCTGGATCACGGTCTTCGAGGGCGACGAGGAGCTCGGCCTCGGGCCCGACGAGGAGGCGATCGCCGCCTGGGAGTCGGTCGGGGTGCCGCGCGAGCGCATCGTCCTGTGCCCGCGCAGCGAGAACTTCTGGCAGGCGGGCCCGATCGGGCCGTGCGGCCCGTGCAGCGAGCTGTACCTCGACCGTGGCCTGGACTTCGGCTCGCCGGACGACCTGCCCGGCGGCGAGAACGAGCGCTTCCTCGAGTTCTGGAACCTGGTCTTCATGGAGTTCAACCAGGACCCGGTCAACACGCTCACGCCGCTGCCGGCCAAGAACATCGACACCGGCATGGGCCTCAACCGGATGGCCGCGATCCTGCAGGGCAAGACGTCGGTCTTCGAGACCGACCAGTTCTGGCCGCTGATCGAGCTGGGGCAGGAGCTCTCGGGCCGCACCTACGGCGAGTCCGAGGACGTCGACCGGGCGCTGCGGATCCTCGCCGACCACGGTCGCGGCATGACGTTCCTGCTCGGCGACGGCGTCGTCCCGTCCAACGAGGACCGCGGCTACGTCCTGCGCCGGATCATGCGCCGCGCGATCTCGCAGGCCCACAACCTCGGCGTCTCCGAGCTCGTCCTGCCGCGCTACCGCGAGCGCGTCACCGAGATCATGGGCGCCGCCTACCCGGAGCTGCACGAGCGCCGCGACGAGATCGAGCTGTGGGCGCGCAACGAGGAGGAGGCGTTCCGCCGCACGCTCGAGCAGGGCACGCGGATGCTCGACGAGATCGCCAGGCGCGCCCGCGACAACGGCGAGGAGGGCGTCGGCGCCGACGACCTCTTCCGCCTGCACGACACCTACGGCTTCCCGTTCGACCTCTCGCGCGAGCTGCTCGCCCAGCAGGGCCTCGGCTCCGACGAGGCGGGCTTCGAGGCGCTCATGCAGCAGCAGCGCGAGCGCTCGCGCTCCGGCGGCGCCAAGCAGCTCGCCGCGACGGCGACGCTCGAGGGGCCGCCGTCGCGCTTCACCGGCTACGAGACGCTCGAGCAGGCCACGCAGGTCGTCGGCCTCGGCTCCGAGGACGGCCGCACGCTCGTCAAGCTGGCCGAGTCGCCGTTCTACGCGGCCGGCGGCGGCCAGATCTCCGACAGCGGCACGATCGAGTGCGAGGGCGGCGACTGCCGCGCCCGCGTCGTCGACGTGATGCGCGTCGGCGACGACCAGGCCGTCGTCGTCGAGGTCGAGCAGGGCTCGCTCGACGAGGGGGAGCGCGTCGTCGCGCGCGTCGACCGCGACACCCGCCTGGCCACGATGGCGAACCACACCGCGACGCACCTCCTGCACGCGGCGCTGCGCGCGCGGCTCGGCACCCACGTGCGCCAGGCCGGCTCCTACGTCGGCCCCGACAAGCTGCGCTTCGACTTCACCCACGGCAGCGGCCTCAGCGCCGACGAGCTGCGCGACGTCGAGGACCAGGTCAACGCCTGGATCGTCGAGAACTGGCCGGTGCGGGCGATCGAGACGACGCTCGACGAGGCCAAGCGCCTCGGGGCGATGGCGCTCTTCGGCGAGAAGTACGGCGACGTCGTCCGCATGGTCGAGGTCGGCGACGGGTCGTTCTCGCGCGAGCTGTGCGGCGGCACGCACGTGCGCACGACCGGCGAGATCGGCGTCTTCCGGGTGACCGCGGAGACGTCGAGCGCGGCGAACGTGCGCCGCATCGAGGCGGTCACCGGCCGGGAGGGCGTCGCGCTGCTGCGCCGCCACGACCGCCTGCTCGGCGAGGCCGCCGGGCTGCTGCGCACGCGTCCGGAGGACGTCCCGGCCAAGCTCGCCGACCTGCAGGCCAAGGCGAAGGCGGCCGCGAAGGGCGGCGCGGCCAAGGCCGCGGCGGTCGACGTGGACGCGCTGCTGGGCGAGGCGGTGGCGGTGGACGGCGCCCAGGTGCTCACCGCCCGGGTCGAGGCGCCGGACAACAAGGCGCTGCTCGACGTGCTCGACCGCGTCAAGCCGAAGCTGGGCGACGCGGCGGTCGTGCTCGG
>DASTRJ010000159.1:0-23604 GCA_035761245.1 Capillimicrobium sp.
GCAGCTCGCCGAGCGCGCCCTGGTCGGGGGCGGCGCCGGCGGTCGCCGCGATCGCCGCCTGGACCGCGAGCAGGTGGGCGGCGAGGGCGTCGCAGAGCGCCGCCGCGCCGCTCGCGGCCGCCTCGCGCAGCCGCTCGAGCGCCGGCAGCTCCCCGTCCCAGAGCCGCAGCGCCTCGCGCGCGGTGGCGAGCCCGTGGCGCCGCACCCGCCGCTCGAGCTCGTCGACGGCGTCGGCGTCGGCGTCGGCGGCCATCCCGGGGGCGCGCAGCGCCGCGACGAGGTCCGCCGCGGTGCCGTCCAGCGCGGCGCAGCGCAGCAGCGCCAGCACCCCGCGGCCGGTGGCGGTGCGACCGAACGGGACGCGCCGGCGCAGGGCGAGCGGGATCCCCATGCCGCCGAGCACGCGCTCGAGCAGCGGCCCGGCGTCCTCCAGCGAGCGCGTCACGACCGCGATCTCGTGCGCCGGGGTGCCGGCGGCCAGCAGGCGCAGCACCTCCGCGCCGACGAGCTCCGCCTCGGCGCGCTCGCCGCCGGCTTCGAGCAGCGCGACGGCGCCGCCCGGGTCGACCGGCGGCGCGCCGCCGTCCTCGAAGATCCGCCGCTCGAGCGCGTGCAGCGCGGCGCGCGACGCGGGCTCGTAGTAGGCGTCGTTGGGCGGCATCGCCTGCTCGCGGTCGGCGAGCGGCGCGAGGGCCTGGTAGGTCTCGGCGCGGCCGGCGAACGCCATCCGGCCCGGCTCGAAGGTGAGCGAGACCCACACGTCGGCCTCGACGCGCTTGGCGAGCGCCTCGACGGCGTCGCGCTGCAGCGGCGTCAGGTCGTCGAAGCCGTAGAAGAAGACCGGTGTGCCGCCCCACGCGGCGGGAGCCAGCCGCAGCGCGTCGAGCGCCGCCACCGCCCAGAGCTCCCGGTCCGGGCGGCCGAGCCGGTCGAGGGCGGCGCGGTAGCGCCCGTACAGGCGCGCGACCTCGTCGCCGTAGGCGCGGCGCGCGGCGTCGTCGCCCGCCCAGCGCCGCAGGCCGGCGGCCAGGCGCCCCGGGTCGACGCGCGCGACCTCCAGCTCGCCGAAGAGCCGCGCCGCCGCGCGGGCGAAGCCGGGGGTCGCGGCGCTCGTGGCGAGGACGTGCAGCTCCGTCCGGGCGAGCACAGCGCCGACGACGCGCTCGCGTCCCAGCTCGCCGAGCGGCCGCGCGGTGATCGCGGCGCGGGTCGCGACCTCCTCGAGCAGATCGTCGAAGGTGACCACGCGCGGGCCGATGACGATGCCGTCCTCGGCGAGCTCGCGGCGGTAGCGGTCGACGTCCTCGCCGGTCGGCACGACCAGCAGCGGCTCGCGATCCAACGCGGCGCGCACGCCGTCGAGGACGGCACGCGCCTTGGCCGAGTTCGCCGGGCCGGTGACGAGCGTGAGGGGCACACGGCCATGGTGGCGCACGCACCCGACGGCGCGCGGGGTGTGCCGCAGGTTGCGGAGACCTCCCGATGCGGCCCGCGGGCTCGCGCCTGAGAGTGCGACGCCATGTCTCGCACCTCCCGCCTGCTCGGCGCCGTCGCCGCGGCGATGCTCCTGCCCGCGGCCGCCGCGCCCGCCGCCACGTTCACCGGCACCACCTCCGGCGGCAGCACGATCGCCTTCGACGCCGACGGCACCCGCGTCAGCAACGTCGTCAGCGCCGTCCCGATGGCCTGCACGAGCAAGGCCGGCATCGAGCCCTTCCAGCCCTCGGCCACCTTCGTCGCCGACGGCAGCGAGTCCAAGGCCAGCGAGCTGCGCTTCAGCGCGGTGCTCAACCGCGACACCACGCAGAACTACACGTTCACCGCGACGATCGACGGCGATCGGGCGACCGGGAAGCTCGCGATCAACTCCGCGACGACGGACTTCGACCTCTTCACGATGACGACGCTCGTCACCGTCTGCGCGGGCTCGACCGACTTCACTGCGAGCGCGCCGGCGACCCACGAGCCGGCGCAGCCGCAGCAGCCGGCACACCATCCGGCCAAGCAGTCCTGCAAGAAGAAGACGAAGCAGGCCCGCAAGCGCTGCCGGGCGAAGGGTCGCGCCTAGCGACCCGCGACCCGCCCGTCTATGCTCGCGCGCATGTCGAGCCGAGGGGCGGCGGAGGGCATGCGCCGGCACCGGTCGCGCACGCGGGACCTCGCCGAGCGCCGCCGAACGCTCGTCAAGCTCCTCATCGCGCTGTTCGTGGCGCGGATCGTCGTCACGATCACCGAGATCGCCGAGTCCGGCGTCACCTGGTGGTCGCTGCTCGTCACCGCGGCCATCGGCATCGAGGCGTGGCGCGCCTGGAACGTCTCACGCGCGGCGCGCGCCCATCCCGACGCACCGCCGCCCCCGCCGCTGCCGGACACCGCCTGGGACCGGATGCTGCGGCCGCTCGAGCGCTTCGGCCCGGCGTCGCTCTACGCCTTCGCCGTCCTCTACGCGCTGGCGTACCTCGCGCTGCTGGCGGCGGGCGCGTCCCGCGACACGCTGGTCGACGTCGCGGTCGCCGCGCGCGAGGTCATCACGCTCTTCTTCCTCTTCGTGCTGATCGCCGGCTACCGGTCGGTCCGCGCCGCGCGCTGACCGCCGGCGCGCCACGTCGCCGCGATCGAACCCGCCCGAGCGGGTAGCGCCCCGCCGATGCGACTCGGATTCGCCGTCAAGGTCCTCGGCGCCGGCGGGCTGCCGTCGCACGACACGCGCCGCTGGCAGTCCGGCCCGCACCTGCGCGTGTCGCTGGAGCGGCTCGAGGCGATCCTCGCCTACCTCGACGACGTCGACATCCGCTTCTACCGCTTCGCGACCGCGCTCGCGCCGTACGCCTCGCATCCGGACCTGCCGCAGTTCCGCGACGAGCCGCGCGAGTGCGCCGCCGAGCTGGCGCGGGTCGGCGCCCGCGCCCGCGCCGCGGGGATCCGGCTGTCGAGCCATCCCGGCCAGTACACGGTGCTGAACTCGGAGAACCCGGAGACGCAGCGCCTCGCCGCCGCCGAGCTCGAGGTCCAGGCCGAGCTCATGGACGGGATGGGCCTCGGCCCCGAGTCGGTCGTCGTGCTGCACGTCGGCGGAGCGGCCGGCGGCCTCGACGCGGCGCTCGACCGCTTCGAGGCCGGCTTCGAGCTGCTGTCCGACGCCGCCCGGGCGCGCCTGGTGGTCGAGAACGACGACCGCTCCTTCGGGCTGCGCGACGTGCTGCGCCTCGCCGACCGGATCGAGCGCCCGGTCGTCTGGGACCTCCTCCACCACCACTGCCACGACCCGGACGGGATCCCCGACCGCGAGGCGCTCGCGCTCGCCCTCGCCACCTGGCCGGACGGCGTGCGGCCGAAGGTCCACTACTCGTCGCCGAAGACCGCGGTCGAGACGGCGGGCAAGCGGATCGTCCTCCCCCAGCTGCGCGCGCACGCCGACCTCGTCGACCCGATCGGCTTCGAGCACTTCCTCCGCGAGACCGCCGCCGGGCTGCCCGACTTCGACGTCATGCTCGAGGCGAAGGCGAAGGACCTCGCGCTCCTGCGGCTGCGCGAGCAGGTCAAGATGCCGGCGTGACGACCGCCCCAGCCACCGAGCACCCCGTCCTCGCCGTCCTCCGGGAGCGCCGGGCCGCGGGCTCGCTGCCCGGCGCGCGCGCCGACGCGCATCGCGTCGCGCTCGCCGTCGAGGGCGGCGGGATGCGCGGCGTCGTCTCGGCGGCGATGACGGCGGCGATCGAGGACGCCCGCCTCACCGACGCGTTCGACCTCGTCGTCGGCTCGTCGGCGGGCGCGCTCAACGGCGCGGCGCTGCTGGCGGGCGTCGCCGGCGGATGCTGCGCCGAGTACGCCGGGGCGTTCACGAGCCGGCGCTTCATCAACCCGGCGCGGCTGCTGCTGGGCCGCGCGGCGGTCGACGTCGACTACGTGCTCGACTTCAGCTCCGAGACGACGCTCGACGCCGATCGCCACCGGCGCACCGCCGAGTCGGCGATCGACCTCGTCTGCGTGGCCACCGACGTCGACCGCGCCGCACCCGTCGCACTCGGCGATCTGCGGACGCTGCCCGCGCTGCGCACCGCCCTGCTGGCCAGCAGCCGCCTGCCGTGGATCGGCGGCGCGCCGGTCGACGGCGACGGCCGGCGCTACCTCGACGGCGGCCTCGCCGAGCCGATCCCCCTGGACACCGCGCTCGCGGCGGGCGCCACGCACGTGCTCGTCCTGCTCACGCGGCCGCGCGGGACGGCGCTGCCGCCCGTCGGCGGCACCGGCGACCGGCTCGTGGAGCGCCGCCTGCGCGCGCTGAACCCGGCGCTCGTCGACCTCTACCGCGCCCGCCCCGCCACGTACGCCGCCGCGACCGCGCGGGTCGTCGAGGCCAGCGAGCGACCGGCCGACGGCGGACCGCACGTCCTCGGCATCTGGCTGCCCGAGGGCGTCCCCGTGCCCGGACGGCTCGAGCGCGACGCCGAGCGGCTGCGCGCCGGCGCCCGCGCCGGCCGCGAGGCCGCCGAGCGCGTGCTCGTCGCCGCCGAGGCGTAGCCGCGGCCGCTACGCCGCCTCGGCGGGCGCGCCCGCGCCCGCGGCAGCGTCCGCGCCGGCCGCCTCGGCCCCCGCGGGGACCGTCTCCTCGTCCGGCGGCTTCGCGCCCTCCTTCGCCCAGGGCTCGTCGAACTCGACGCGCCACTTGCCCTCGGGCGTCTGCTCGAGCGCGAGGCGTGCGCGGAACGCGCGGCCCGAGCGGCCGCGGAAGCCGGTCACCGGCTTGGCGGTGTAGCCGGCCTTGATCAGCTCGCGCACGACGGCGGGCGGCAGGGTCTTGCCGGCCTTGGACTTCCAGATGACGAAGCCGCAGCCGGGATCCTCGCGCGACCAGCACGAGTAGCCCTTGCGGTTCTCGACGATGTCGTGGCCGCACACGGGGCACGGCCCCAGGTTCGCGCGCGGGATCCGGACGTCCTTGAGCTTGGCGTCCAGCTCGTGCACGGTCGCCTCGGCGAAGCCGGCGATGTCGGCCATGAACTGCTTGCGGGTCTCGGTGCCCTGCTCGATCTTCGCGAGCCGGCTCTCCCAGTCGCCGGTCAGCGACGGCGAGGTCAGCGGGTGGCTGTCGAGCAGGCGGATGACGTTGACGCCCTTCTCCGTGCACACCAGCGCGCGGCCGTCGCGCTCGACGTAGCCGACGTCGATGAGGCGCTCGATGATCGCGGCGCGCGTCGCCGGCGTGCCGATGCCGGACTCCTTCATCGCCTCGCGCAGCTCCTCGTCGTCGACGAGCTTGCCGGCCGTCTCCATCGCGGCCAGCAGCGAGGCGTCGGTGTAGCGCCGCGGCGGCTTGGTCTCCTTCTCGGCCGAGCCGACCTCGAGCGTGTCGACGGCCTCGCCCTGCTCGAGCTTCGGCAGCTGCTGCTCGCGGCCCTCGTCGTCGTCGCGCTGGTCGCCGTCGGCGAGCTCGCCGTAGACGCCGCGCCAGCCCGGCACGATGAGGACCTTGCCGCGCGTGCGGAAGACGTGCTCGGCGACGGTCGTCTCGACGCGCGTGTTCTCGAAGACCGCCTCCGGGTGGAAGACGGCGAGGAAGCGCCGCGCCACGAGGTCGAAGACGCGGCGGTCGTCCTCGCTCATCTTGTCGATCTTGTGCTCGGAGCGGGTCGGGATGATCGCGTGGTGGTCGGTGACCTTCTCGTCGCTGACGACCCGGCCGAGCGGCAGGAGGTCGAGGCTCGCGACGTACTCGGCCGCCCGCGTGTACTCGCGGTGGTGGCCGACGAAGACCGCGGTCGGCTTGATCTCGCCGACCATGTCGGAGGTGATGTACCGCGAGTTGGTGCGCGGGTACGTGATCGCCTTGTGCTCCTCGTAGAGGCGCTGCGCCGCGGCGAGCGTGCGCCGCGCCGAGAAGCCGAAGCGGGTGTTGGCGTCGCGCTGCAGCGACGTCAGGTCGTAGAGCAGCGGCGCCTTCTCGGTCCGCCGCGTCTTGTCGAGCTTCGTGATCTCGCCGCGCCGGCCGCGGACGGCCGCGACGATCGCCTCGGCCTCCTCGGCGGTGGCGATCCGCGGCTGCGCGCCGGCGTGGAAGCGCCCCTCGTAGCGGCGCCGGCCGTCGGCCTCGAACGTCGCGTCGACGAGCCAGTACGGCTCGGGCGTGAAGGCGGCGATCTCCTCCTCGCGGCGCGCGAGGATCGCCAGCGTCGGCGTCTGGACGCGGCCGAGCGAGACGGCGCCGTCGAACGACGAGCGCAGGCGGATGGTGGCGGCGCGGGTCGCGTTCATGCCGACGATCCAGTCGGCCTCCGACCGCGAGCGCGCGGCCTGCTCGAGCGTGGCGAGCTCCGCGGCGTCGCGGAGGTTGGCGAACGCCTGGTTCATCGCCTCCTTGGTCATGGACTGCAGCCACAGCCGCTTGACCGGCTTCTTCGCGCCCGCCTTCTCGTAGAGGTAGGCGAAGATCAGCTCGCCCTCGCGGCCGGCGTCGCAGGCGTTGATGACGAGGTCGACGTCGTCGCGCTTGAGCTGCCGCGAGACGACCGACATCTGCTTCTTGGAGCGCTCGTCGCGCACGACGAGCTTGAAGCGGTCCGGCACGATCGGCAGATCGGCCATCTTCCACTTCTTGTACTTGGCGTCGTACTCGTCGGGCTCGGCGAGCTGCACCAGGTGGCCCACCGCCCAGGTGATGACGTGCTCGGGCCCCTCGAGGTAGCCCTCGTGCTTGGCGAACGGGCCGGGGAGCACGCGGGCGACGTCGCGTCCGACGGACGGCTTCTCGGCGATGACGAGGGTCTTGGCCACGGCGGCGCAGCGTAGCGGCGGCCGGAGGTCAGCGCGAGCACGGGCCGGTCGAGACGGCCGCACCTCGGCGCGCTGCCGCTTCGCCGAGCACGCGCGCCACGACGTCGTTGGGGATCGCGTAGCCGCCGGGGCGGTCGTCGCCCACGGTCGCCGCGAAGATCGTGCCGACGACCCGGCCGTCCTCGTCGACGAGCGGGCCGCCCGAGTTGCCGTGGCGGACGAGCCCGCGCAGCGGGACGATCTCGCGCGTCACCGGCCCGTCGCCGTAGGCGTCCTGGGCGAGCGCCTCCTGGGCGCGGCCGAGGCGCGCCGGGCGCACGTCGTAGGGCCCGTTCTCGGGGAAGCCGAGCAGCGCCGCCGACGTGCCGGCGGGCACGTCGTCGCGCATCGCGAGCGCCGGCGCGCCGAGGCCGTCGACGCGCAGGACGGCGACGTCGTCGCGCGTGTCGAACGCGACCGCCTCGGCGTCGAGCCGCGGCCCGGCGCCCCGCAGCTGGACGGTCGTGTCGTCCTGCCCCGCGACGACGTGGGCGTTCGTCACGACGAGGCCGCCGCCGGTCACCCAGCCCGAGCCGCTGACGCCGAGGCCGCACGCCGTGCCGAGGACCCGCACGACGCTGCCCGCCGCCGCGGCGACCTCCGGGTCGCGGGCGATCTCGGCCCGCGGCGGCGGCACCTCGGCGCGCGGGCCCTGCAGCGCCGGGAGCGGGTCGAACCGCGCGAGCGCGTTGAGGATCGGGCCGGACGGCGGCAGCACGTCGTTGAGGGTGCGCAGCACCGCCGAGCGCTGGACCGCATGGCGCAGCTCGCGCTGGCCGGGCATCTGCAGGGCGGCCGCACCGGCGATCCACGCGACGACGAAGACGACGGCGGCGCTCAGCGCCGCGCCGGCGAGCCCGTCGACGGCCGTGAAGCCCGGGATCCGGCGCGCGCCGCCGCGGACCCAGCCGGCGAGCCCGGCGAGCCCCGCCGAGAGGATCGAGCCGAGCAGCAGCGCGCCGCCGAGCGCGAAGAGCGGGGCGTACGGCGACGTGGACCCGTCCTCGAGCAGGACGGGGGCCAGCCGGGCCCCGAGCACCGCCCCGAGGGCGAAGCCGGCGAGCGACAGCGCGCCCACGACGAAGCCGCGCCCGAAGCCCGCGGTCGCGGCGAGGAGCGCGAACGCGACGATGATCCAGTCGAGCGCTGTCACGGCCTCTTCATGAAATACCGTTCCGCGAAGGGTGAGCGGTCCAGCACAGCGCCAGGATGGCCAGCGGTGGCGTCGCGTCGCGCCCATCGCGGGGGCCGCGGTCATCGCGTTCGGCGTCGGCGCCGCGCTCGGCGGCAGCCACGTGCCCGCCTCGGAGCGGACGGCGGAGGCGTACGCCGCCGCGTGGGAGCGCGGCGACCTGGCGGCGATGTACGAGCTGACCGACGCCGAGTCGCTCGGCCGGCCGCTGCGCGACTTCGCCATCGCCTATCGCAACGCCGAGAGCACCGCGACCGCCCGTCGCGTCGACTTCGGCGAGGCGCGCGAGGACGGCCACGACGTCTTCGCGCTGCCGGCGCACGTCGAGACCGAGGCGTTCGGGAGCTTCCAGGCGACGCTGCGGCTGCCGATCGTCGAGGTCGACGGCGAGGAGCGCGTGGCGTGGCGCCCGGAGCTCGCCTTCCCCGGCCTGCGGGCCGGCGAGGAGCTGTCGTCCACGACGGAGCTGCCTCGCCGCGCGGCGCTGCTCTACCGCGACCGCTCCCCGATGGTGCAGCGCGGCGAGGGCACCTCGACCCCGGTCAGCGACGTCGCCGCCTCGATCGCCGGCTCGCTCGGCCCGATCCCCGCCGACCGCGCCGAGGCGCTGCGCGCCAAGGGCGTGCCCGCGGACGCCCAGGTCGGCGTGTCCGGCCTCGAGCGGATCTTCGACGACCGGCTGCGCGGCCGCCCGGGCGGCATCCTCATGGCCGGCGACCGGCAGCTCGCCGCGCAGGAGCCGCAGCCCGCCGGGCCGGTTCGCACGACGATCTCGCCGGCCGTCCAGTCGGCGGCGGTGACCGCGCTGGCGGGCCGCCTCGGCGGGGTCGTCGCGCTCGATCCGAGGACCGGCGAGATCCTCGCCGCCGCGGGCATCCCGATCTCCGGCCTGCAGCCGCCCGGCTCGACCTTCAAGATCATCACGGTCACCGCCGGCCTCGAGGCTGGGATCACCAGGCCGTCGAAGACGTATCCGATCGAGACGGCGGCCACGCTGGAGGGCGTCCCGCTCGAGAACGCCAACGGCGAGAGCTGCGGCGGCACGCTCGTGCAGTCCTTCGCGCACTCGTGCAACTCGGTCTTCGCCCCGATGGGCGCCGAGCTCGGCGCCCAGCGGCTCGTGGAGGCGGCCCGCCGGTTCGGCTTCGACGAGCCGGTCCCGATCCCGGGCGCCGCCACGCCGACGATCCCGCCCGCCGAGGAGATCGGCGACGACCTCGCGGTCGGCTCGTCCGCGATCGGCCAGGGCCGCGTCCAGGCGACCGCCCTGTCGATGGCGCTCGTGGCGGCGACGATCGGCATGGACGGCCGCCGGCCGCGTCCCACGTTCGCCTACGGCGAGCGGCCTGACAGCGTGCGGGTGACCTCGCCGGAGATCGCGGTGCGCGTCGAGGAGATGATGGAGGCCGTCGTGACGAGCGGGACCGGCACCGCCGCCGCGATCCCGGGCGTCCAGGTCGCCGGGAAGACCGGCACGGCGGAGCTCGCCGACACCCGCACGACCCCCGCCGACACGCAGCAGCCGCTGCCGCCGCTCGACCTCCCGGAGACCGACGCGTGGTTCGTCGCCTACGCGCCGGCCGGCAAGCGGCCCCCGAAGGTGGCGGTCGGCGTGCTGCTCGTCCAGGCCGGGGCCGGGGGCGACGTCGCCGCCCCCGCGGCCCGGACGGTGCTCGACGCGGCGCTGTAGGCGCGCCGCGCCCGGATCAGACGTCGAGGTCGACGGCCGCCTCGGACGGCTCGGCGCCCTCGGCGCGGATCTCGAGCTCGAGCGGGCGGTTGGCGAACGAGTCCTGCTTGACCTTGAAGAGGAGCAGGGCGCCGTTGACCGACGGGTTGTTGCGCGCGGCCGTGTCCGGCTCGGGCAGCGTGCTGCCGGCCTCGACGGTGCCGCCGCGGTAGGCGAAGACGTTCTCCGGGCCGATCGTGATCGGCCGGTAGACGTTCTCCTCCGTGTCGACGATCTCGAAGTCGGTCGCCGCCTCGGACGGCTCGTCCTCCAGGTTCTGGACGAGCATGAAGACGGCGAACCACGCCTCGTCGGGCGCGAGATCGGCCTCGGAGGCCGGGACGTCGACGAGGTACGACTTGTCCTCGTTGTCGTTCGGGTTCAGGATCCGGGAGATCTGGACCTGGTAGGTCAGGTCGCCCACGTCGAGGTACGCGCCCTCGGTCTCGCCGAAGGTGATCGTCTCCTCCTTGTTGCCGCAGGCGGCCAGGGGGAGCGCGAGCAGCGCGAGGGTCAGGAGGGCGAGGAGGCGTCGAAGGTTCATGCGGGCGCGGATCCTAGAGGAGACGTGGGCGTCAACGTCCGCCGACCGTGATGCGCTGACCCCGGCTCTCGCCGTCCTCGAGGATGGAGCGCAGCCGGCGCAGCGCCTTGCTGCTCTTGCGCTTGACCCAGCCGCGGAAGCCGAGCGACTCCATGATGCGGTCGGCGAGGTTGCCGGGACGCGTCTCCAGGGTGTAGGTGACGCGGGTCTGCCCGCCCGACGCCGGTTCGAGCTCGTACACCGAGCGCAGGCGCGTGCGGTTGAACTTGCCGCCGCGGCCGGCCTCGACGATCCGGCGCGGGGCCTCGACCTCGATGAAGGTGACGTCGGCCTGGTTGTAGCGGTTGAGCGGGGCCTTGAAGGTGAACCGGGCGCCCGCGCCGCGTCCCACGGAGTTCTCGCGCGTCAGGCGCCAGTCGACGAGGTAGTGGTCGGTGAACTCGGGGTGGTTGGCGATGTCGGCGAGGTAGGCGAAGACCTCCTCGCGCGGACGGCCGATCGTCGTGCTGACGGTGACGGGATCCATGCCGGCCGGGAGTCTAGAAGGCGGGCGCGCGAGCCGGCCGTCAGGCGGGGCGGGGTCAGGCGGCGCGCGCCACGAGCCGCACGGCGTGGCCGTGCTCGGGATGCCGCACGACCTCCTCGCGCGCGTCCTCGACGCGCCGCAGGGGCCGGCACAGCTCGCACAGCAGCTGCCCGTCCTCGTAGCGATGCACGTGCTCGCCGGTGAGCGGGGTACGCCCGCAGTGGCCGCAGGCGCCGCGGTCGTCGCGCAGCGCGCCGACGCTCTTGCGCACGAGATGCTGTCCGAGATCGCGAGGGGTCCGACGCATGGCTCTGACCTTCGCCGGGCAACGGGCGGGTCCTCCTCCCGGGGCGCGTTGCGCGGTGCCGGCCTCGAGACGTTTGCCCGCGCCATCGCGGCGGGTATGGCTGGCTCACCTTGGACACGTTGGCCAACGGACAGGCGCACTTGCCTTCCCGAGGCTGCCGGTTACGATCCTCTGGATCACCCCCGACGGAGAGGCGGGAGTCGTATGGATTCACTCATGACGGGCACCCTCGCGGGGATGGGCTCGTTCCGGTGCGAGGAGTGTGGCTACGTCGTCACGCTCGCCGCCGAGGACGCGCTGCCCGACTGCCCGGGCTGCGGCGGCGCGAGCTTCGAGCGCGCCTCGCTGTTCGGCGTCACGCCCGGTGGCCGCTTCGCCCGGCAGCCCTCGGCTCCGCTCACCGGCCGCGATCGCGAGGAGTGGCTCCGGCGCGCGCGTGCGCTCGCCGACGCGCCGGGCGAGTACCTGGCGCACGAGCTCGACGGCGAGCTCCGCGTGGTGCCGCTGACCCGCGAGTGGACCCGGATCGGCCGGTCGCTGGCCGCGGACATCCGGTTCGACGACCCGACCGTGAGCCGCCGGCACGCCCTGCTGGTCCGGCAGCCGGACGGCGTGCGCGTCCTCGACGACCGGAGCCTCAACGGCGTCTTCGTCAACGGCGAGCGCGTCGACTGGCGCGTCGTCCAGGACGGCGACGAGATCGTCGTGGGCCGCTACCGCCTGACCTTCCTCGAGGTCAGCGAGGTGCCCGAGCCCGCGCAGCCGGCGCAGGCCGAGGCCTGACCCGCACGGCCTTCGGAGCGCGCGCCCGATAACCTCCGCGCGCTCCGATGGCCGAGACGATCGCTGTTCTCTCCCAGAAGGGCGGCACCGGGAAGACCACCCCGGTGCGCACGCTGACCGACGTCCTGCGCCGGTGCGACCTGCGGGTTCTCGCGGTGGACCTCGACCCGCAGGGCAACCTCTCCGACTACTTCGACGTCGACCCGGAGGCCGAGCCCACGATCGGCGACGTGCTGAGCGGGCGCGCGAAGCTCCCGGACGCGATCCACGACGACGTCGTGCCCGCCAACCTGCACCTCGCCGAGGCGGAGCTCGCGCTCGCCGGGAAGATCGGCCGCGAGCTGACCCTCAAGCGCGCGCTCAAGGACGTCAAGCGCGACTACGACGTCGTCCTGCTCGACTGCCCGCCGGCGCTGGGCCTGCTGACGATCAACGGCCTCGTCGCCGCCGACCACGCGCTGATCAGCTCCGAGGCGCAGCACTTCGCGATGCAGGGCGTCATCCAGGTGCTCGACATGGTCGAGGTGGCGCGCGAGATCCACAACGACGACCTCAACTGGCTCGGCGTCGTGCTGAACATCGCCGACATGCGCACCGTGCACTCGCGCGAGGCCCTCGAGGCGCTGCGCGAGGAGTACGGTGACAAGGTGTTCGACACGACGATCCGCGCGTCGATCGCCTACGCCGAGTCGGCCGAGCGCGCGGTCTCGATCCTCGACTACCGCCCCGACCTGGCCGAGGACTACGTCGCGCTGGCCGACGAGCTCCTGGGGCGGCTCGACCTCGACGGCGCCCGCCGGCGCCTCTCCAAGCTCCGAGCATGACGCTGCGGCCGGCGAGCGCAGCGGCCCTGGTGGCGCTGACGCTGGCCGGCTGCGGTGACGAGACGCAGGCGCCGGGGACCGACGGCCCGCCGGCCGTCGAGCCCGCCGGAGCGGTCCGGGCGCCCGCCGCCGGCCCCGCGCCCCGGCGCCCCGCCGACCGCCTGGCGGCGATCGACGGGGACGCGGCCGTGCACCCCGTCCGCCGCCTCGCGCTGCGCCGCGCGCCGCACGGCCGTCCGCTCGCGCGAGTGGGGCGGCGGACCGAGTTCGGCTCGCCACGCTGGATGCCCGTGGTGCGGCGGAAGGGCGCATGGGTGGCGGTCATCGCGCCCGAGCGCGCCAACGGCCGGCTCGGCTGGCTGCCGCTGCGGCATCTGCGGGTCAGCCGGGTGGACGTCCGGCTGCACGTCGACCTGTCGGCCCGACGGCTCACCGTGCGCCGCGGCGGGCGCACCGTCCTGCGGATGCCCGTCGGCGTGGGCGCCGCCGGGACCGCCACCCCCACCGGGCGCTTCGCGGTCACCGACGGCCTGCACCCCGCCGCCGGCTCGCCGTACGGCTGCTGCATCCTCGCGCTCTCAGGCCATCAGCCGAACGTGCCGCAGGGCTGGACCGGCGGCGACCGCATCGCCGTCCACGGCACGTCGGCGCCGTCGTCGGTGGGCGCGGCCGTCAGCAGCGGCTGCCTGCGCGCCCGCGACGGCGACCTGCGGCGGCTGATGGCCCTCGCGCAGCTCGGGTCGATCGTGCGGATCCGGGCCTAGCGGCGCCGGACCCGCTCGCAGTCCGGCGCCACCCGGTCGGCGCGGTCGGCCAGCACCTCGTCGCGGCCGACGCCGCAGGAGACCGAGTCGCGCGCGCCGTCGCGCACCTTGATCGTGTCGTTGCCGAACGGCGTCTCGCACGACTGCAGCACCCCGCACGTCGACTCGGTCGAGTCGCCGACGATGGAGTCGCGGCCCGGCCCGCCGACGAGCGTGTCGTCGCCGTTGCCGCCCTCGATGATGTCGTCGCCCGGCCCGCCGTCGATGCGATCGTCCAGGTTGCGGCCGATGAGGAGGTCGTTGCCGCCGAGGCCGAGGAGCTCCGACCCCTTCTGGTCGAGGTTCGCCCAGATCCACAGCTCGTCGTCGGCCGCGGTCCCGCCGAACGTGCCGGACACGTGCGAGACGATCTTCTCGACGCTGGTGACGTTGTCGTGCTCGCCGGGGCGGCCGTCGTTCGGCCGGCCGTCCTGGGTGACGGTGACGGGCGCGTGGAAGGTGTCGGTCGGGTCCGACCAGTCCTCGACCGCGTCGAAGCCGGGACCGCCGTCGACGACGTCGTCGCCGGGGCCGTCGTACTCGTCGGGCTCGAGCTGGTCGTCGCCCTCGCCGCCGGAGACGACGTCGTCGCCCCCGCGGGCGTTGAGCTCGTCGTCGCCCGCACCGCCGCGCAGGGTGTCGTCGCCGTCGCCGCCGAAGAGCTCGTCGGCGCCGTCGCCGCCCTCGAGGGTGACCGTCGCACCGCCCTCGCGCGGGGCGCGCAGGGTGTCGGCGCCACCCGCGCCGTCGAGCTCGACGGCGAGGCCGGCCGGGAGGCCGCTGGAGACCGACGCGACGTCGTCGCCGGCGCCGAGCGTGATGGAGATCGCCGTCGGCATCGGGCAGGTCACGTAGCCGGAGCCGTCGTCGGGGTCGCAGCCCGCGGGCGTGTCGACGCCGGCGATGCGAACGGTGCCGTCGCTGCCCGGATCGACGTTGACGTAGGTGGTCCTGGCGGTGAGGCTCAGGGTCTCGCCGTGGGCGACGGCGGGCGCGAGGAGGAGAGCGGCGGTGAAGGCGCCGGCGAGCGGTCGCAGCATGCCGCCACCGTCGCGGAGGGCGGCCGCGCGCGCATCGGGGACGTCCCGCGCGCCCGGCACGGTCGAGCGTCGCGCCTAGAGCGCGCGCACGTCGGCGCCGCCGGCCTCGAACGCCACGCGGTGGACGGTCGCCCAGCCCTCGGCCTCGCGCCGCACGGCGTCGAACACGCCCGCGGTCTGCTCGAAGTGCGTCCAGACGAGCACGGTCGGTCCGGCGCCGGAGATCGTGGCGCCGAGCGCGCCGAGCGAGCGCGCCCGCTCGACGAGCGCCATCGAGCGCGGGAACAGGTGCGCGCGATGCGGCTGGTGCAGGCGGTCCTGCAGGCCGCGCGCGATCAGGTCGAGGTCGCCGCGCGCCAGCCCGAGCATGAGCAGCGCGCCGTGGGCGGTGTTGAAGACGGCGTCGGCCATCGGGACCGCGGCGGGCAGCGCGGCGCGCGCGGCCTCGGTGTGGACCGCCTCGCCCGGCGAGACGGCGATCGCCTCGAGCCCGGTCGGCGCGTCGATCCGCACCGCGTCGCCGTCGGCGCAGACCACGAACCCGCCGCGCAGGGCGGCGGCGACGTTGTCGGGATGACCCTCCATCTCGCTGGCCAGCGCCAGCACGTCGGCGTCGAGCTCGTAGAGGTGGTCGGCGGCGACGAGGCCGGCCACGACGGCGGCCGCGCTGGACCCGAGCCCCCCGGACATCGGGATGCTCGAGCGCACGCGGAACGTCAGGCCGTCGGCGGGATGGAGCCGCTCGAACGCGCGCACCAGGAGGTTGCGGCGGTCGCGCGGGACGTCGAGGTCGGTCTCGACCGCGAACGTGCCCGTCTCCTCCACCTCCAGCTCGAGATGGAGCGACACCGCGGCCGCGAACGCGTCGAAGCCCGGCCCCAGGTTGGCGCTCGAGGCGGGGACGCGGACGACGCGGCGGCGCTGCATAGGGGCGGAACCGTAATGTGCCGCCGCATGAGCCGCGTCGTCCTCATCACCGGCGCCACCGACGGGATCGGCCG
This sequence comes from Capillimicrobium sp., assembly GCA_035761245.1. Taxonomy (GTDB): domain Bacteria; phylum Actinomycetota; class Thermoleophilia; order Solirubrobacterales; family Solirubrobacteraceae; genus Capillimicrobium. The sequence continues at coordinate 15,560 of DASTRJ010000159.1, forward strand.
CGCGGTGGCCGAGCACCTCGTCGCCGAGGGGCACACCGTCCTGGCGCACGGCCGCGATCCCGAGAAGCTCGCCGCGCTGCCCGTCGCGCGCACCTACCGGGCCGACCTCGCGTCGCTCGACGAGATCGCCGCCATGGCGGACGAGATCCTCGAGGCCGAGCCGCGCATCGACACCCTCGTCAACAACGCCGGCATCGGGTTCACCATCCCCGGGGGCCCCGAGCGGTCGCTCACCGACGGCGGCATCGAGCTGCGCTTCGCGGTCAACTACCTCGCCGGCTACGCGCTCACGCGGCGCCTCCTCGGCCGCCTGCGCGAGTCGGCGCCGTCGCGGATCGTCTTCGTCTCCTCGATGGGCCAGCAGGCGATCGACTTCGACGACGTGATGCTGGAGCACGGCTACAGCGGCGGCCGCGCCTACTGCCAGTCGAAGCTCGCGCAGGTCATGCTCACCTACGACCTCGCCGACGAGCTGAGCGGCACGGGCGTGACCGCCACGGCGCTGCACCCGGGGACCTACGTCGGGACGAAGCTCGTCGTCGACGAGGGGATCACGCCGCTGACGGCGATGGACGACGCGGTCGCCGCGGTCTCGCGGCTGGCCGTCTCGCCCGAGGTCGAGGGCGTCACCGGCGCGTACTTCGTCATGCGGCAGCCGGCCGAGCCCGACCCCCAGGCGCGCGATCCGGAGGCGCGGCGCCGGCTGCGCGAGCTCTCCCGGCAGCTCACCGGCCTCTGACGCGCCGCCGGCGGCGGGAAGGATCCGCGCGCCGCGGCGTCCTAGAGGGCAAGCCACCGCTGGGAGGTAGCCATGTCGCGCAGGACCCTCGCCGTCGTCGCGGTCGCCGCCGCGGCGCTCCCCACCGGGCTCGCGTCCGCCAAGCCGGTCCATCTCGAGGCCACCCTCAACGGCCGCTCCGAGGTGCCCCGCACCGACTCGCGGGCGACCGGCCACGCCGAGTTCACCGTCGCCGACAACCGCAAGTCGATCCGCTACGAGCTGGACGCCAGCGGCCTGAGCGGCCCGGCGATGGCGGCCCACCTGCACCTCGGCAAGCCTGGCCAGGCCGGGGGCGTGCTGATCACGATCGCCTCGTCGCGGTTCAGCCTCCCGAGCGAGGGCCGGCTGACGAAGCGCGACTTCAGCGCCACCGGCAACGTGAAGACCTTCCGCCAGGCGATCCGCGCGGTCCTGGCGGGCCGGACCTACGTGAACATCCACACGGCGAAGTTCCCGGCCGGCGAGATCCGCGGTCAGGTCCGGGCGCACGGCTAGCGCCGACATGGATGCCGGGGCGGGCGCGGGGCGGGTCTCGGCTTCCTGCCAGTGGGAACCGCACCGTGTCACTCCTGCGTGCGGCCGGTACGGTCGCCTCAGTGGCACGGCCCGCCCCGCATCCGCCGGCGCGCCGGCTGGACCCCGAGCGGCTCGGCGACCACGTCGACCGGCTCTTCGCCGCGGCGTGGGCGCTGTGCGGCGACCGTGAGGAGGCCGAGGACCTGGTGCAGGAGACCTTCGCCCGGGTGCTCGCGCGGCCCCGCTGGCTGCGCCGCGAGGACGACGTCGGCTACCTCCTGCGGGCGCTGCGCAACACCTACGTCAGCCGGCTGCGGGCGCGGGATCGGCGGCCGGCGACCGCCAGCCTCGAGGTCGCGCCGGAGGTCGCGGACCCGCGAGCGGCCGCACAGCCGCTCGAGGCCATCGAGACCGGCGAGCTGTTCCGCGCCATCGCGCGGCTGACGCCGCCGTTTCGCGACGCGATCGTCGCGATCGACGTCGCCGGGCTCTCGTACCGGGAGGCGGCGCGGGCGCTGCGGGTCAAGGAGGCGACGATGACGACGCGGCTGCACCGCGCCCGCCGGCAGGTGGTCGCGGCGCTGGAGGGCGGGCCGCGATGAGCGACCGCGACACCGAGGCGATCGGCGCGGCGATCCGCCGCGCGGCCGCCCGCGTCGAAGCGCCGCGGAGCCTGCGCGCCGGCCTCGAGCGGTCCCCGTCGCGCCGGCGCGGCGCCGTGACCGCGGCCGCCGTGGCCGCGCTCGCGGTCGCCTTCGCGGCCGCCGGCACGGCCGTGATCGTGCTCGACGACGACGGGCCGCCGCCCACCCCGCGCGCCGTGCAGGCCCCGGTCCGGGCCGCCGCCGCGCAGGCGCTCGCGCCCACCACCGCGCCGGCGCCGGCACCCGATCCGCACGACCCGCGCCTGCTCGACGCCCGGGCCGGCCGCCTGGCGTTCCCCGACTCCCCCGTCCTCGCGGAGGTCGGCCGGCGCGACGGCGTGGTGGCCGGACGGAGCGCCGCCACCGTCCGCTACGCGAGCCGCGGGCGCTGGGTCGGCTACACGATCGTCGCCGGCCCGCCGCTGCCGGCCCCCGCCGATGGGCGCCGCGTCACGGGCGCCGGCATCACCGCGACCGCGTTGCGCCACGACGGTGCCGCGGTCGTCGTGTGGACCCGCGCGAACCAGACGTGCCTGGTCGCGTCGTGGGACTTCGGCGAGCGCGCGCTGCTGCGGCTCGCCGCCGCCTGGTCCTAGCCGAGCACCGCCCGCTCGAGCGCGCCGAGCTCGGCCTCGCACGGGATGACGCCGCCGGCGCGGTCGAGCGCCGTCTGCGGGTCCTTGAGCCCGTGCCCCGTGAGCACGCAGGCGACCCGCTCCGCCCCGTCGGCGCCGTACTTCAGCAGGCCGGCGACCGACGCCGCCGAGGCCGGCTCGCAGAAGACGCCCTCGCGCTGGGCGAGGAACGCGTACGCGTCGAGGATCTCGGCGTCGCTCACCGCGCGGACCTCGCCGCGCGAGTCGCGGAACGCCGCCATCGCCTCCTCCCAGCGCGCCGGGTTGCCGATCCGGATCGCGCTCGCCACCGTCTCCGGCTTGGCCACCGGCGCCCCGTGCACGAGCGGCGCGGCACCCTCGGCCTGGAAGCCGAACAGCCGCGGGGCGTGGCCGAGCTCCTGGAACCCCTTCCAGTAGGCGGTCACGTTGCCGGCGTTCCCGACGGGGATGCAGAGGAGGTCGAGGTCGCCGCCGAGGTCCTCGACGAGCTCGAACGCCGCGGTCTTCTGCCCCTCCAGCCGGAACGCGTTGACGCTGTTGACCAGCGAGATCGGGTGGCGCTCGACGAGCTCGCGCACGAGCCGCAGCGCGTCGTCGAAGTTGCCCTGCAGCGCCACGACGCGAGCCCCGTGGACGAGCGCCTGGGCGAGCTTGCCGGTGGCGATCTTCCCCTCCGGGACGATCACCGCACCGCGCAGCCCGGCGCGCGCCGCGTAGGCCGCCGCGCTCGCGGCCGTGTTGCCGGTCGACGCGCAGATGACCGCCTCCGAGCCCTCGCGCACGGCCGCCGAGACCGCGCAGCACATGCCGCGGTCCTTGAACGAGCCGGTCGGGTTGAGCCCTTCGAGCTTCAGCCACACGCGGGCGCCGACGCGCTCGGACAGCGCGCGGGCCTCGACGAGCGGGGTCGAGCCCTCCCCCATCGAGACGACGGGGTCGTCGGGGCCGAAGGGCAGGCGGTCGCGGAACCGCTCGATCAGGCCGACGCGAGCGGGCATCAGACGCCGAACTCCTCTTCGATGACGCGGATGAAGCGCGGGCGCGAGCGCATGAACGCCAGCGCGCCGATGTCGTCGACCGCGGCCAGGAACTGCCGCTCGGCGACGCGGTGGGTGACCATCACGAGCCGGGCCTGGTCGCCGAGCCCCTTCTGGACGACCGACTTGATCGACACGCCGTGCGACCCGAGCGTCGAGGCCACGTGGGCGAGCACGCCGGGCTCGTCGGCGACCTCGAGGTGCAGGTAGAACGCCGACTCGACGTCGCTGACGATCGGCAGGCGCTGGGTGGTCTCCGGCGTCGACGCGGGCGGGATCATCGCGCTGATCACGTCGCCGAGCACGGCGCTCGCCGTCTGCGGCCCGCCGGCGCCCGGGCCGCTGAGCGTGATCTCGGTGATCGCCGAGGACTCGATCGTCACCGCGTTGTACGGGCCGTTGACCGCGGCCAGCGGGTGCCCGGCGTAGAGGAACGCGGGATGGACGCGCACGCTGAGGCCGCCGTCGATGCGCTCGGCGGTGCCGATGAGCTTGAGCCCCAGGCCGAGCTCGCGCGCGTACTCGAGGTCGTCCGCGGTGATGTGCTCGATGCCCTCGTAGCGGACCTGGTCGAGGTGGACCGGCGTGTCGAACGCCAGGCGCGCGAGGATGGCCATCTTCGCGGCGGCGTCGGCGCCGTTGACGTCCTCGGTCGGGTCGGCCTCCGCGTAGCCCAGCCGCTGCGCCTCGGCCAGCACGTCGGCGTACTCGGCGCCGGTGCGGGCCATCTCGCTGAGGATGAAGTTCGTCGTGCCGTTGACGATGCCGCTGACGCGGTCGACGTGGGCGGCGGCGAGCGACTCCTGCAGCACCCGGATCACCGGCACGACGCCGGCGACCGCGCCCTCGAAGCGCAGCTGGACGTGGTGCTCGCGCGCGGTCGCCCACAGCTCCTCGCCGTGCTGCGCCAGCAGCTGCTTGTTGGCGGTCACGACGTGCTTGCCGGCGCGCAGGGCGCGCAGGACGTAGTCGCGGGCGGGGTCGATGCCGCCCATGACCTCGACGATGAGGTCGGAGGCGGCCAGCAGCTCGTCGAAGTCCCCGCGCGAACGGGTCAGCGTCCCCGCCAGGCGGGGGCGCAGGCCGGTGATGGCCTCGATCTGCCCGGCGCGCTGCTCGAGGAGCTGCGCGAACGCCGAGCCGACCGTGCCATGTCCGAGCAGGCCGACGTCAAACGTCTCGGGCAAGCAGGTCCTCGTAGGTCTCGCGGCGGACGACCACCCGCGCGTCGCCGTCCTTGACGAAGACGACGGGCGGCCGCGGCACGCCGTTGTAGTTGTTGGCCAGCGCGTGCCCGTAGCCCCCGGTCGCCGGGGTGACGACCACGTCGCCGGCGCGCGGGTCGTCGAGCAGGGCGTCGCGCACGATCACGTCGCCGGACTCGCAGTGCTTGCCGGCCAGGTGGCAGGGCGTCGTGCCGCCGAGCCGGTCGACGACGTGCGCCTCGTAGCGGGAGCCGTAGAGCATCGGGCGCAGGTTGTCGGACATCCCTCCGTCGACCGCGACCCACGTCGAGACGTTCCGCTTGACCGACTCGACGGTGTACAGCGTGACCGTCGAGTTGGCGACGAGCGCGCGCCCCGGCTCGTCGACGATCCGCTTCCCCGGCCCGAGCCACGACTCGATCGCGTCGACCTTGGCGTTCACGTAGTCCTCGATCGACGGCGGCCGCTCGTCGGTGTAGGTCACGCCGAGGCCGCCGCCGACGTTGATCTGCGGCAGGTCGGCGAGCTCGGAGAGCGCCTCCACGCCCTTGACGAACGGCGTCACGTCGAGCAGCTGGGAGCCGATGTGGACGTGCAGCCCGACGAGCTCGAGCTTGTCGGAGGCCTGCAGGCGCGCGATCGCCTCCGGCGCGTCCTGCATCGAGAAGCCGAACTTCGAGTCCGCCTGGCCGGTGGAGATGGCGTGGTGGGTCTCGCCGCGGACGTCGGGGGTCACCCGGATGAGCACGCGCTGGCGGTCGCGGACGACGCGCTCGAGCTTGTCGACCTCGTCGAGGTTGTCGACGACGACGTGGCCGACGCCGCGCTCGACCGCGAGGCGCAGCTCCGCCTCGGACTTGGCGTTGCCGTGGAGGTAGATGCGCGCCGGGTCGACGCCGGCCGCGAGCGCCAGCGTCAGCTCGCCGCCGGAGGCGACGTCGGAGCCGATGCCCTCCTCGTAGAGCGTGCGGAAGACCGCGGTGCAGGGGAACGCCTTCGACGCGAACAGCACCTCGAAGTCGTCGGTGCGCGCCGCGTAGGCCGCCACCACCGCCCGGGCGCGGGCGCGCAGGTCGTCCTCGGAGACGACGTACGCGGGCGTGCCGAACTCGCGCGCGAGCTCGAGCGCGTCGCATCCACCCAGCTCGAGCACTCCGCGTTCGTTGACGCGGCTGCCCAGGGGGAAGGCGCTGGAGAGCTGCTGCGTGACGGCCATCGCGCATGAGAGGATCGCATCTCGTGGCACGACCCGTCTCCGTGGACCCTCCGCGGCTCGGCCGCACCGCCGGGCTCGCCTGGGCGCGGTTCGACCCGGACGGCGCTCCGCGAGGCGCCATGCTCGTCCTGCACGGGGCCGGCTCGCGCAAGGAGTCGCACTACGACTTCGGTCGCGCGGCGCAGGCCGCCGGGTACGCCGCGCTCGTCTTCGACGCGCGCGGCCACGGCGAGAGCGAGGGCGCGCTCGGCGCCGGCGCGCTCGACGACCTGGCCGCGATGGCGGGCGAGCTGCCGCGCGACGTCCCGCTGGCGCTGCGGGGCTCGTCGATGGGCGGCTACTTCGCGATCGTCGGCGCGGCGCACGTCGGGGCGCGCGCGGTCATCGCGATCTGCCCCGCGCCGGCCGACGGCCTGGCGCGCGGGCTCAGCGCCGGGCGCTTCGACTTCCGCGCCGACGAGCCGGCGCTGCTGGCGTTCCTCGCCGAGCACGACGACCTGCAGGTCGTCAGCGGCTGGCGCGGCGCGCTGCTGCTGCTGCACGCGGAGGGCGACGAGTCCGTCCCGTACGCGCACTCGGTCTCGCTCGATGCCGCGGCGATCGAGGCGGAGCCGAAGCGGCTGCTGGTGCTGCCGGGCGGCAACCATCGCTCGATCCAGCACGACGCCGAGCTGCAGGCCGAGTCGCTGCGCTGGCTGAGCAGCGCGCTGGCCTGAGCGACCCGCCGGCGCGGCGGCGCGTCAGGCCGACGCGGCCGCGGTCGCGCGCAGCCGCCCGCCGTGGCGGGCGCGGACGACCGCGAGCACGATCACGCCGAGGACGAAGGCGATCACCGCCTCGATCTGCGGCGCGGTGAGTCCGAGCGCGGCGTCGTCGTTGCGCCGCACGAACTCGACGAGGAAGCGCTCGATCCCCGCGGCGACGAGGTAGAGCCCGAAGATCGTCCCCGGCTGGAAGCGGTCGCGCCAGCGCCACAGCAGCCACGCGACGAGCCCCATCGAGAGCGTCTCGTAGATCGGCGTCGGGTGGACCTCCTGGGTGGTCGGCACGGTGCCGTCCGGATAGGCCATCGCCCACGGGAGGTCGGTCGGCGTCCCGTAGTCGCCGTCGCCCGACAGCTGGCAGCCGATGCGGCCGATCGAGTAGCCGATCGCCAGGCCGATGCCGCCCATGTCGAGCAGCTGGCCGGTGAGGAAGCCGCGCCACCAGGCCCACAGCAGCACGCCGGCGGCGCCGCCGACCGCGCCGCCCCAGAACGTCAGCCCCGAGCCGCCGAAGATGCCGGAGAGGCCGAGCTCGTCGGGGTGCTCGACGAGGTAGTAGCCGCGGGCGCCGATCAGGCCGCCGACGAGCGCCGCGAACACGACCTCGTAGGCCCAGTCCGCGGGCTTGTCGAGCTCCTTGAACCGCCGCGCCGCCATCACCCCGCAGGCGAGGAAGGCGAGCGCGAACATCACGCCGAAGGTCTTGATGGGCCCGATCTCGGGGATCACGAGCCTGAGCGTAGACCGTGGCGGCCTACAGGTAGCCCATCGGGTCGACCGCGCTGCCGTTGACCCGGATCTCGAAGTGGAGATGGTCGCCGAAGCAGTGGCCGGTGCAGCCGACGTAGCCGATGACCTGGCCCTTGGAGACGTTGGCGCCCATCGACGTCGCGAAGCTCGACTGGTGCGCGTAGCAGCTCGCCAGCGACGAGCTGTGCTGGACGCAGGTGAAGTTGCCGTAGCCGCCCGAGGACGCCTCGTTCTGCATGAGCACCACGGTGCCGTCGTCGACGGCGCGGATCGGGGTGCCCGCCGGCACGGCGATGTCGACGCCCTCGTGCGGCCGGCCCCAGCGCCAGCCGAACGGGGAGACGACCGGGCCGTTGACGGGCCAGATCATCGAGCCGCTGCCCTGCCGGATCGGCCCGGCGGGCGAGGTCGCGACGCCCGCGAGGCGCGCCTGGATGCGGGCCGACGCCTTCTCGAGCTGCGCGAGGTCGCCCTCGAGGTGGTGGCGCTCCTCGCGGATGCTGCCGAGCAGCTCG
>DASTRJ010000160.1:0-25551 GCA_035761245.1 Capillimicrobium sp.
CCGCGACGGCCTCGTCGAGGATGAGGACCCGCGGCTCGGCGGCGAGCGCGCGGGCGATCGCCACGCGCTGGCGCTGGCCGCCCGACAGCGCACCCGGTCGCGCGCGGAGCTGGCGCGCGTCGAGCCCGACGAGCTCGCCGAGCTCCGCGACCCTCGCCGCACGCTGCTGACGCCCGGAGGCGGTGCCGTGCAGCCGCAGGATCTCGTCGATCGCCTGCTCGGCGGACTGCCGTGGGTCCAGCGACGAGTAGGGGTCCTGGAAGACGATCTGGACCTCCCGGCCGCGGGCCCGGCGCTCGCGGGCCGACCGGCTCGGCGAGGACCGGTCGCGGCCGCACGCGACGATCGTCCCGGCGGTCGGCGCGGTGAGCCCGACGAGCATCCGGGCGACCGTCGTCTTGCCCGAGCCGGACTCGCCGACGACCGCCAGCGAGCCGCCGCGCGCGACGCGCAGGTCGACCCCGTCGACGGCCACGACGTCGCCGTACTCCTTGCGCAGGCCGGTGGCCTCGAGGATCGCCTCAGCCATGGTGCGACACCTCCGGCGCCTCGACGAGCCGCCCGCGCAGCTCGCGGGCGCGCACGCAGCGCACGCGTCCCCCGTCGAGCTCCTCGAGCGCGGGCCGCTCCGCCCGGCAGGCGTCGATCGCGTGGGCGCAGCGCGGGGCGAAGGCGCAGCCGGCCGGCGCCTCGAACGCGCTGACCGGGCGGCCCGGGATGGCGGCGAGCCGCGGCACCGTGACGTCGACCGCCGGTCGCGCCGCCGCCAGCGACGCCGTGTACGGATGCAGCGGGTCGTCCTGCAGCAGCGCGCTCGCGCGCGTCTCGACGATCTGCCCGGCGTACATGACCGCCGTGCGGTCGCAGACCGCGCCGGCCAGCTCGAGGTCGTGGGTGATGAACAGCAGCGCCAGGCCGCGCTCGCGGCGCAGCTCGTCGAGGATCGCCATGACGTCGGCCTGCGTCGTGACGTCCAGCGCGGTCGTCGGCTCGTCGGCGAGCACGAGCCGCGGCTCGGTCAGCAGCATCCCCGCGATCATCACGCGCTGCAGGAGCCCGCCCGACAGCTCGTGCGGGTACTGCGCCATGCGCCGCTCGCCGTCGCCGATCCCGAGGTCGGCGAGCGCCGTGATCGCCCGGCGCCGCGCCGCCGCCGGCTCGACGCCGCGCACGCTGCGCAGCGCCTCGATCATGAAGTCGCCGATCGTGCGCACGGGGTTGACGTGCGCGCGCGGGTCCTGGAAGACCATCGCGACCTCGCCGCGGTAGGCCCGCAGGTCCGCGCCCTTCAGCGCGGCGACGTCGCGCCCGTCGAAGCGGATGGCGCCGTCGCATCGCGCGCCCCGCGGCAGGAGGCGCGCCACGGCGCGCGCGGTCATCGACTTGCCGGAGCCCGACTCCCCCACGAGGCCGACCGCCTCGCCGGCGCCCACGCTGAGCGTGACGTCGTGGAGCACGGTCCGCACCTCGCCCTCGACGGGCAGCTGCACGGAGAGGCCCTCGATCGCCAGCAGCGGGTCGGCAGGCGGCGTCGCCCAGTCGCTCATCGTCCCTCCCCGTCGCGCTCGGCCAGCCGCTCGCCGAGCAGGTTCACCGCGACGACGACGACCACGACGCACAGGCCCGCCGACAGCGACTCGGCGGGGTAGCCCTGCAGCACGCCGGCCTGGCCCGTCGCGACCATCACGCCCCAGTCGGCCGTCGGCGGCTGCACGCCGAGCCCGAGGTAGGAGATCGCGGCGAAGTCGACCATCGCGTAGCCGAACGTGAGCGTCGCCTGCGCCACGATCAGCGGCAGCAGGTTGCGCACGAGATGCCGCCACCAGATCGCGACGGCCGGCAGGCCCTGCACCTCGCAGGCGGCGATGTAGTCGCGCGCCCGCTCGCGCAGGGCCGCGCCACGCAGCACCCGGGCCACGTACGGCGTGTACGCGACCGCCAGGGCGAGCGTCGGCGCGGTCAGCCCGGCGCCGAACACGGCCGCGGCGAGGATCGCCAGCAGGATCGCCGGGAACGCGAACAGGATGTCGAGCACGGTCGAGACGACCGAGTCGACCCATCCGCCGCGCCACGCCGCGATGACGGCGAGCGCCGCGCCCACGGCCACCGAGACGACCACGACGATGAACGGGCCGAGCATCGCGGTGCGCGCGCCGGTCAGCAGCCGGCTGAGGAGGTCCCGGCCCTGGCCGTCGTAGCCGAGCGGATGGCCCGCCACCGGCCCGACGAACGCGTTGGAGAGGTTCGAGGCGTTCGGGTCGTGCGGCGCCAGCATCGGCCCGAAGACGGCCAGCAGCACCGCGAGCGCGACGATCGCCGCGCAGCCGTAGGCCACGACCCGGTTGGCGGCGAGACGGCGGCGGCCGGCGCGCAGCGCCCGGACCGAGACCGCGGGCGTGCTCGTGCTCATGCCGCCCGGCTCCCCATCGCCACGCGCGGGTCGAGCACCGCGTACAGCAGGTCGACCACGGTGTTGGCGACGATGAACGCCGCCACGAAGACGAGCGAGATGCCCTGGACGACCGCGAAGTCCTTGCTCAGCGCCGCCTCGACGAGCGCCGAGCCGAGCCCGTCGAGGCTGAACGCGCGCTCCACCACCGCCGACAGCGCGATCAGCGAGGTGATCGTGATGCCGAGGATCGTGGTGACGGGGATCGCCGCATTGCGCAGCACGTGGCGGCGCACGACCTGGTGGTACGGGATGCCGCGGCTCACCGCCGTCTGGACGTGCTCGCGGCCCAGCTCGGTGCGCACCGCCACCCGCGTGACGCGCACCACGATCGCCATCGCCGACAGCGCCAGCGCGATCGCCGGCAGCGTCAGGTGCCGGATGGTGCCGCCGAGCCCCTCGCCGGTCCCCAGCGCCGGGAACCACCCGAGGTTCACGGCGAAGACGTTGAGCAGCACGATCGCCGCGACGAACGACGGCACCGCCGCGAGCACCGAGGTGAGGACGAGCACCGACGCGTCGACGCGGCCGCGCCGCAGGCCGGCGAGCGTCCCGAGGCCGACGCCGAGCACCGCGATCAGCAGCGCCGCGTAGAGCACCAGCTCCACGGTCACCCCGGCGCGCGAGCCGATCACGGAGGAGACCGGCTCGCGGAAGGTGATCGACGTGCCGAGCTCCCCCTGGAAGACGTCCCCGAGCCAGTGCACGTACCGCGACAGGAACGGGTCGTCGAGGTGGTACTGGGCCCGCAGCTGCTCGACGGCCTCGGGCGGCAGCGTGCGGCCGCCCGTCAGGCTCGCCAGCGGGTCGCCCGGCGCCAGCTCCAGCGAGGCGAAGATCAGGAAGCTCGACACCAGCAGGGCGCCGGCGAGCATCGCCGCCCGCCTCGCGGCGAACCGCCACATGTCACGTCCCTCCGAGCAGGTTCGCCCACGGGCCGCCCATGTAGACGAACGAGGACGGCGCCCCGGTCAGGTCGCTCGACGTGATGACGACGCTGTCGAGCGCCGCGGCGGGGATCCACGGCAGCTGCTCGGCGATCCGATCGCCGGCCTCCACCACGTGGCGCGCCCGCCGCTCGGGGTCGGCCGTGGCACGGGCCGCGTCGAGGGCCTTCGTGATCTTCGGGTCGGAGAACCCGCTGTAGTTCTGGAAGCCCTCCTTGGTGACGAACTGGTTGTAGAAGGCCGCCGGATCGGCGTAGTCGGGGTAGTTGACGGTCGGGAACCCGTCGACGCCCTCGCGTGCCTTCGGGTCGGTGAAGAAGTTGATGAAGTTCTGCGCCGAGACGGCCTTGAACCGCACCTCCAGGCCGATCGCCTCGCCTGCCGCCCGGAACGCGTTGGCCAGCGAGTTGAGGTTCGACACCTCGGCGGTCATGCCGAGCGTGACGGTCTTGCCCGTGGCGCCGGCCTCCTCGATCAGCCGCTTGGCCCGCTCGACGTCGTACGCGGGGTCGGGCAGCTCGTCCCAGTCGGCCCGGAAGACGTCGCGCGCGTACCCCCACATGCCCGGGTTGGAGAGGTTGCGCGGCAGCTGCCCGGCGCCGTGCCAGACCTCGTCGATGTAGGCCTGGCGGTCGAGCGCCATCGAGAGGGCGCGGCGCACGCGCACGTCGCCGAGCACGCCGTCGAGGTTGGAGATGACGATGGCGTCCATCGCGAACGACGGGCCGTAGGAGACCGTGACCTTCGGGCTGGCCTCGAGCTGCTCCATCGAGCCGAGCCCGGTCGGGTAGGTGCCGTCGATCTCGCCGGTCAGCAGACCGGTGGTCGTGCTCGCGTCGTCGGGCACCCCCTTGAAGTCGATGCGCGCCACCTTCGCGCGGTGCTCGGCGTCCCAGTAGTCGTCGTTGCGGACGACCGTGAGGTCGGCGCCGGCCTTCCACGCGTCGAGCTCGTACGCGCCCGTGCACATGATCCCGCCGCTCGGCGTGCCGAGCCGGCGGCCCTGGGCCTCGGCATGCGCCTTCTGGATGACGACGCCCGGCATGCCCGAGAGCTCGCCGTCGAGCCAGTAGTCGGGCTGCTCGAGCTCGACGGTGACCTCGTCGCCGGCCGTCGGCGTGATCGACCTGACGCGCGAGAAGACGGCGCTGTAGAAGCTGCCGGCCGCGGGGTCGGCGGCGCGCCGGAGGCTGAACGCCACGTCCTCGGCGGTGACCGGCGTGCCGTCCCAGAAGCGGACGCCGTCGCGGAGCTTGATGACGAGGGTCGTGTCGTCGGGGTGGCTGAGCGTGGCGAGGCCGGGCGTGATCGAGCCGTCGGGCTGCTGGCGCTGCAGCGACTCGCACAGCGCCGTGACGACCGTGTTCTCCGGGTAGTCGAACGCCTGGATCGGGTCGAGCGTGCCGACCTCGCGGTACAGCGCCCACGTGATGCGGTCGACGTCCCTCGTCGGCGGCGGCGTCGTGGCGCTCAGCTCCGTCGGCCGGGTCGCGGACGTGCCGTCGCCGTTCGCGGTGCCGGGCGCCTCCTTGCCGCAGCCGGCCGCGGTCAGCGCCGCGAGCACGGCCGCAGCCGTCCCCGCGAGGGTCGCTCGCCTCATGTACCTGCTCCTTCGTCGGTCGAGCCGGTGGCCGCGTCACCCTTCCCGGCCAGCCGCTCGATGGCGTCCAAGATCATGTCGGTCGCGAAGTCGAAGCTCTCGTCCAGGTCCGGGAAGAGATGCGGCGCCGCGACGACCGCGTGCGGGAACTCGCCGGCCGGCAGCAGCGCGTAGACGCGGCGCATCGCGTCGGTGTCGCGCAGGCGCGGGTCGTCGCCGTGCTCGATGAGCGCGTAGTAGAGCCCCGTCCCGACGACGTGGTTCTCGATGACCTGCAGGACGCGCGCGGCGTCCTCGGGCGAGAGGCCGATCTCGGCCAGTCGCGCGAGGTCCCACTCGGCGATCGCCTGCAGGCTCGGCGTGTCGTCGGGCTGGACGGCGAGCAGCATCGCGAGGTCGGGATGGCTGCGGTACCGGTTCATCGAGTACCGCAGCTCGGCCTTGAAGCGCTCGCGCCAGCTCAGGTCGGGCGGCAGGTCGGGCGCGATCCCGAAGAGCCGGTCGGCGAGCTGGATCAGCAGCTCGTCCTTGTTGCGGAAGTGCCGGTAGACGGCGGTGGGGTCGGCGCCGAGCTCCGCGCCGATGCGGCGCATCGTCAGGCGACCGACGCCCTCCTCGCGGACGATCGCCTCCGCGGCGTCGAGGATGCGCTCTCGGTCGAGGCGAGGACGGCTGACGTCCTCAGCCGGGGTGTCCGGCACGGTCTCCTCCATGCGGCGCACCGTATGCCGGGATCAGCGGCGAAGTCAACACTGTTGACAGCAATGTGGACGGCTCGGCGCATCGTGGCGCTCCACCTCCAACGCCGTGGCGAACGCCACGCTCACGGCCGCTCGGCGCGCGCCGAGGCCAGATGCCGGGCCGTGGCCTCGAACGACTCGATCGCGATGCGACGCCGCTCGGGGTCCAGCGACGTGCGCCACGTCGACAGGAGCGCGATCACCGTGCGCGTCGCGCGGTCGACGTACAGGAACTGGCCGTGGATCCCGATGGCGAGCAGGACCTGCCCCCCGGCCGGCACCCACCACTGGTTGCGGTAGTGGCCCCCGGGCAGGTCGGCGCTGTGCTCGTCCTGGGCGAACGCCTCCGCGGAGTCGCCGCCGCCGGCGAGCGTGTCCGCCAGCCACTCCGCGGGCACCACGGGCCGCCCATCGACGACGCCGCCGTCGAGGACCATGCGGCCGAAGCGCGCCAGGTCGCGCAGCGTCACGCAGATCCCGCCGTCGGCGACGGCGAACCCGTCGGCGTCGACGGCGACGTACGCGTCGGTCTCGGCGCCCATCGGGGCCCAGAGCTCGCGGCCGAGCGTCTCGGCGAACGACATCCCCGCCGCGCGCTCGATCACCAGCCCGAGGACGTCGGTCAGGATCGACCGGTACTCGAACCGCCCGCCGTGCGAGCGGTGGTTCGTCAGGCCCGCGAGGAAGGCCAGCGCGTCAGGCGCGGGGCGCGGCTCGGGCGACCAGCCGAACTGCGCCTCGCTGGCGCGGATGTCGCTGGCCGGGTCGTCGTAGTTCTCGTCGAACCGCGTTCCCGTCCGCATGTCGAGCAGGTCGCGGACGGACGCGCCGTCGAAGCTCGTGCCCGCCAGCTCGGGGACGTAGGAGGTCACGGCCTCGTCGGGCTCGAGGGCGCCGCGCCCGGCGAGGACGCCCGCCAGCGTCCCGGTGATCGACTTCGAGACCGACTGCAGCAGGTGCACGTCGTCGGGCTCCATGCCGCGCCGGTACTCCTCGAGCGCGACCTCGCCGTCGTGCAGGACGATCAGGCCGTCGGTCCGGTCGTCGGCCAGGAGGCGCTCGACGACGAGCCAGCTGAAGCGCGACCGCGCGTCGGCCAGCGGCGAGGGGCGCTCGCCGCGGCGCACGCGGGCGGTCGGGACGAGCTCGCGCAGGTGGCGATAGCTCCAGGCCGTGTTCGCCGGGTCCTGCCAGGTGGCCAGGGTGATCGCGCGTCGTGATGGCATCCACGCGACGGTAGGGACGTGGCCGCGAGCGCGTCAACGCTGTTGACAGCTCTGTAGACGGCGTGGCAGGTCGAGCGCCGTCGTCTCCGACTCCGCGGCGAACATCGCGCGTGGCGGTGCCGGGCTGCTGTTACGGTGGCCAGCCGGATGGAGGAGATCACCTCGCTGCGCATGCCGGCCGAGTGGGCGCCGCACGAGCGGACGTGGATGGCGTGGCCGTCCTCGGGCTACACGCTCGGCGACACCCCTGAGGAGGCGGAGGTCGCGCGCGCCACCTGGGCCGCCGTCGCCCGCGCGATCGTCGCGTTCGAGCCGGTGACGATGGTCGTCGACCCCGGCGCCGCCGCGGACGCCGCCCGTCACCTCGACCCGGCGGTCGACGTGCTGCACGCCCCGCTCGACGACGCCTGGATGCGCGACATCGGCCCCACGTTCGTGCTCGACGAGCGGGGGGCGCTGCAGGCCGTCGACTGGGTCTTCAACGGCTGGGGCGCGCAGGCCTGGGCGAGCTGGTCGCACGACGCCCGCATCGCCCGCACCGTCGCCGAGCAGGTCGGCGCGCCGGTCATCTCCTCGCCGATGGTCAACGAGGGCGGCGGGATCCACGTCGACGGCGAGGGCACGGTGCTCGTCACGAAGACGGTGCAGCTCGACGAGCACCGCAACCCCGGCTGGGACGAGGCGGCGGTCGAGGCCGAGCTGGCGCGCACGCTCGGCGCAGAGCGCGTCATCTGGCTGCCCCGCGGCCTGACGCGCGACTACGACGAGTTCGGCACCCGCGGGCACGTCGACATCGTCGCGACGTTCGCGTCGCCCGGCACGGTGCTCGTGCACCGGCAGGACGACCCCGGCCACCCCGACTACGAGGTCACGCGCGAGATCGCGGAGCTGCTGCGCGGCGAGTCCGACGCCCGCGGCCGGCGGCTCGAGGTCGTCGAGGTGCCGGCGCCGCACGTGACGCACGACGAGTCGGGCCCGGTCGACTACAGCTACATCAACCACGCGGTCGTCAACGGCGGCGTCGTCCTCTGCGGGTTCGGCGAGCCCGAGGCCGACACCCGGGCCGCGGAGATCGTCGGCGCGGCCTACGGACGGGCGGTGGAGATCGTCGACGCGCGGCCGCTGTTCGCCCGCGGCGGCGGCATCCACTGCATCACCCAGCAGCAGCCCGCCGCCGCCCGAGCGGGCGCCGAGCGCTGAGCGATGCTGCTCCTGCCCAGCGAGCGCGAGCGGCTCCTGCTCTTCCTCGCCGCCGAGCTCGCGAGGGCGCGGCAGGGCCGCGGCCTGAAGCTCAACCAGGCCGAGGCCACGGCGATCATCGCCGATGGCATCTGCGAGCTCGCCCGCGACGGCCGCCGTCATGCGGAGGTGGTGCGCGGCGCGTACGACATCCTCGGCGAGGACGACGTCCTCGACGGCGTCCGCGCGCTCGTGCCGCGCATCGAGGTCGAGGCCCTGTTCCGCGACGGGCGCCATCTCGTCGTCGTGGAGGATCCGATCGGGCCCGCGCCCGAGGGCGACGACGGGGCGACGCCCGAGCTCCCGTGGCTGGAGGACGCCGAGGGGTGGCTCGAGGTCGTCAACGAGGGCGCGGTCCCCGTCGCGGTGACGAGCCACCTCCACCTGTTCGAGGCCAACCCCGTGCTGCGCTTCGACCGCGCCGCCGCCTGGGGCATGCGGCTCGCCCTGCCCGCCCGGGCGAAGTGCTTCTTCGAGCCGGGCGTGCCGCGCCGGGTCGGCCTGACGCCGATCGGCGGCGCCCGCGTGGTCCGCGGCCACGGCGAGCTCGTGGACGGAGCGCTGGACGAGCCCGGCGCCAAGGAGGCCGCGCTCGCCCTCGCCCGCGAGCGGGGGTACCGAGGTGCCTGAGCGGATCCGCCTGGGCGACACCGCCCTGGAGGTCGCGCCCGAGCGCGACGACGTCCACGGCCGCGACCAGCTCGTCCCGGGCTTCGGCAACACCATGCGCGACGGCCTCGGCGTCCGCGCCGACCGCGGCGGCGTCGACATCGCGATCACCGGAGGGCTCGTCCTCGACCCCGTGCTCGGGGTCCGCTACGCGAGCATCGGCGTGCGCGACGGGCGCATCGTCAGCGTCGGACGCGCCGGCAACCCGGACACGATGGACGGCATCGACGTCGTCCTCGACGTCACGACCGCGGTGCTCGACGCCACGGGCCTCATCGTCACGCCCGGCGGCATCGACACGCACGTGCACTGGCTGTCGCCGCAGGTGACCGACGCGCTGCTGGCGGGTGGCGTGACGACGATGGTCAGCCAGGACTACGGGCCGATCTGGAACCTCGGCACGAACCCCGAGGAGGGGCTCGCGACGGCCTGGGCCGCCCTCGAGGGCACGCCGATCAACGCCTGCCTGCTCGTGCGGGGATCGTCGGCCCGCCCGGAGCCGGTCGAGGCCATGCTGCGCGCCGGCGGAGGCGGCCTGAAGATCCACGAGGACGTCGGCGCCGGCCCGGCGCAGATCCACACGGCGCTGGAGGTCTGCGACCGCCACGACGTGCAGCTCGCGATCCACACCGACGGGCTCAACGAGGTCCTCTCCGTGGACGGGACGCTGGCCGCGTTCGCCGGGCGGTCGGTCCACGCGTTCCACATCGAGGGCGCCGGCGGCGGGCACGCGCCCGACCTGCTGCGGCTCGCGGGCCGCCCGCACATCCTCACCTCGTCGACGACGCCGACCGTGCCGTTCGGACGCGACACCGCCGCCGAGCACGAGGCGATGATCGCCGCCGTCCACGTCCTGCGGCCCGGGCGGGTCGCCGGCGATCGCGAGGCCGTCCGCGCCCGCGTGCGCCCGGCCACGATGGCGGCCGAGGGCGTGCTGCACGACCTCGGGATCATCCACATGCTCTCCAGCGACAGCCAGGGCATGGGGCGAGCCGGCGAGGTGGTGCGGCGGGCGTTCCAGAACGCCGACGTGATGAAGCGCGTGCGCGGCGGCGAGCCCGGCCTCGCCGACAACGACCGCGTGCTGCGCCACCTGGCCAAGGTGACGATCAACCCCGCGCTGACGCACGGGCTCGCGCACGACGTCGGCGCGCTCACCGTCGGCCGGCTCGCCGACTGCGTGCTCTGGCGGCCGGAGCTCTTCGCCGTGCGCCCCGAGACGGTCATCAAGTGCGGCATGCCGGCCTGGGGCGCCAGCGGAGACCCCAACGCGACGACGATGCTCTGCGAGCCGGTGACGGTGCGGCCGCAGATCGGCGGCGTCGGCGCGGCCCCGGGCCGCCTCTCGGTGGCCTTCACCGCACGCGCCGCGGCGGACACCGAGCTGCCGACGACCCGCCGCCGCTCCGTGGTCCAGGGCTGCCGGGACGTCGGCGCCGCCGACATGGTCCGCAACGACCGGCTCGCCGACGTCGAGGTCACCCCGGACGGGCGCGAGGTGCGGGTCGACGGCGAGGCGGTGGGCATCGAGCCCGTCGCGGAGGTCGCGCTGTCGGCGCGGTACCTCCTGGGCTGAGGCACGCCTCCGGGGCAAACCGTGACGCGCGATAGGTCCGAGTTCCGGTACCGCGACCTCGCCCAAGCCACTTGCCCAGCGGAGCCGCAGCGTCCGTTGCCTCCACAGCGCCGGGCGGTCGCCCGTTCGCCGGTGCCAATACTCACCCGCTGCTGAGATGACCTGGACGCCGAGCGGGTTGGAATCGGGGCGTAATCTCCTCGGCACGGCGCAGATCGGCCGTTAGTCCGCTCCGGAAGAGGACCGCCAACCCTGTGACGACGCGCCAGCACGGAGCGCACGTCTTGCGATGAGTGCCGGGTAGTGGGAAATGTCGTCCAGCGCCGCGTCGCCACAGGGTGGCAGGACGATGACTTCAGCGAGACCAATGGTGCTCCCGGGCCCCGAACTTGCGCCGAGCCGCTCTTGGTGCTCGTTGTCGACCTCGGCGCACGTTGGGAAGCGATGTCGACGGTTGCCTGTTAGGCCGCGACGTGATCACGTGTCGCGAGGACCGCAACAGGATGATTGACGCACCGCAGCCGAGCCGCTGCTTGGCTCAGGTCATCTGTGTAATGGCGTTCACGAGGCGCCACACCGACGAACTCGGATTTTCGCCAGGGGACGATCCGTCCCCCGCGTGCTTTCGATCAAGCGCGCGAGCCCGGGTGACCGCCTCTGGGTACAGCTCGGCCATCCGCTCGAGCGCATCTCCTGTCAACGACTTGTCACATCCGAGAAGTCGTTTGGATTCTCGCTGCGCGTCGCGCCGATCAATGTACGCGGTCTGATCCCGGAAGTGCAGTATGAACCACAGCTCGATGCAGGGATTCGAAACCGCCAGGTTGATGCCCTCCCGCTGCGCCACGGCGGCCGCGTCCTCCAGCCGAGGGTGTTCGTCCACATCGTAGATGCACCAGACTTCGTCGAATGCCTGACCACGGCCTCGACGCTCGTCGCGCTCCGCGATCTTCTTCGCTTCGACAGCCCGTTCCACGAGCTGATATGGGCTACTGCCGCTCGATCTCTGGTCGACTGTAACGAGCACCCTGTCGCGGTAGCGTCGACGCCAGAAGACCAGATACTCCTCCTCCGTTCGGATGCCCTCTGCCAACACCAGGATCTGTCGACGCTGCTGGTTATGTGACGGCCGACGACTCGGCGTCCCTCCCCGAGGCCTGCCGCGACTCAAGACGGCTCACCGGTGGTGGCAAGCTCAGCCGCACGATTGAATTCGGCGTGCGAGAGGATCGGCGTTCCGCCGTATCGGCCAGCAAGATACCGGCGGGCGACGGCCTCATCTTTCCGCACGCCAAGGTCTGACAAGGGGTACAAACGCGTGCTGCCGTCGTCGTCCTTCTCGGTGAACCAGACCTGGTCGCGACCGAGCAGCCGATCGGCCGCGGTGTCGCCGAGGACTGTGACGTCGTGAGAGTTGAACAGGAGTTGCGCGCGCCGAGTGTTCGTCTCCGGGTCTTGGAACAAACGAACGATTTCCCGAACGAGGGCGGGATGCAGGCTGGCATCCAGCTCGTCCGCGAGCAGCACAGCGCCTCCGGCTAGCGCGTCTATGACCGGACCGACAAGCCCGAACCAGACGAGCGTACCGAGCGACTCGTCTGACGGCAAAAGCTCAACGTCCCCCTGCACGCCCTTATGCGTCAACCGGACCTCGAAATCATCGAACTCCACGATCGCTTCCGGGCTCTCCGATTTCTCGTCCGCGCCGGAAAGGATGCGAACTGCCTGATCGAGTCGCTCCTTTAATGCGGCATCCATCTCGCGGACGCGCGCACCCGTAACTCCAAGGTCGGCCGCACGCAGCAACGCCAAGACGCGATGCCTGGATTCGTCGTCATCGAGCATCTTCGCGGTGAATGCCTGGCGTACGCGGCGACTGTCGGCCTCGGCTAGCAGCAGGTTGCGCTCGAACCACCCGTACAGCGGCAAGAGCAGCGGATGCGCCGCCGACGCGGCCGTTGACAAGAAGAGCGCGTTAGGACGAAGCAATTCCAAGACGGCCCGGCTCTTGCTTCGCTCTCGCGCGCCGAGTTCGACACCCGTCCGGTCCCTCGAGAAGAGCAACGTCGCTCGGCCGCGCGGAAAGTGGTACGCCCATTCCTCCAGGATGCGTTCGTTGTCGACCTTGAACCCGTACAAGTGCCGTACACCATCTAGGACAAGGTCGATTTCGAAGGAGGAGGGAGCGTCGAGGAACCGCGGATCAAGCCGAAACGGGTGCGTAGGAACACCGCCCGTGGGACTCCCGCGGCGGAACGAATAGAGCACATGCGACCGCATGTCATCCATTGCGCGAAGGACGTTCGTCTTCCCCGAAGCATTCGCGCCGAAGATCCCAGCAACAGGCAGAACTCCGATGTGCCTCCCGCGCGCTCGCCAGGGAACATCGCGGACGATTTGTCGCTCAGCGACGCTCGTCGCGAGCAAGCTCAGCTGGACATCGTCGCGGAACGACCGGACGTTGCTCGCGCTGAACGCAAGCAGAACAGATGCCGCCGGAAGCACTTCATCGCTCATTCAGAACTCGATTGTCGAGGAGGAACCACGATTTCGCAAGCGAAACATGGGGCCGCACACCGTATTGCAAGCCAATACAAGCCCGCGGCTTCGCCGCGATCAGCGACTTAGGCAGCATGTCGTCAGATCTCGCCCCCTACGTCCGCGCACTCGTGATCCAGGCAGCACCGTGGCGGCGACCCCCCGAGCACGACGCGCGCGGTACGCGGACCGTTGTTTTCGCGTCGGACGACGTCCGACTCCCAAGACGAGCGCAGTGCCCTCAACGGAGCCGAGTGCGGAGATCACTGGTCTTCAGCGAGGCGAAAGGCCCGCTCTCGCGGGCCTTTCTCGTAGTCGGGGAGACAGGATTTGAACCTGCGACCGCCCGGCCCCCAGCCGGGTGCGCTACCAGACTGCGCCACTCCCCGTGGCTATGAAGCGGGCGACGGGAATCGAACCCGCCCTAGAAGCTTGGAAGGCTCCTGTGCAGCCACAACACTTCGCCCGCACGCCCGTGGGAATCCTAGCGAGGGCGACGGGCTTCGGTGGGGACCTGGCCGCCCTCGTCGGCGAGATCGCCCGGCGGCCACGGGCCGAACCAGTTGTCGCGCCCACCGTCGAGCGTGATCGTCGCGCCGCTCATCCGGCGGCCGAGCGGCGAGGCGAGCAGCGCGATCAGCCAGGCGTGCTCCTCCATGCGCCCGAGCCGCTGGAGCGGCACCGTGCGGGCGGCCGACTGCCAGACCTGCTCCGGGTACTTGCGCAGCGACGGCGTGTCGTAGTGGCCGGCGGCCGCGGCGCACACCGCCACGCCGTCGGCCGCCCACTCGGCCGCCAGCTCGCGCGTCAGCCCCTCGACCGCCGCCCGGGCGGCGCTCGAGTGCGTCATCCCGGCGAGCCCGTGGTGCGGCGACAGCGTCACGTTGACCACCATGCCGCCGCCCGCCGGCTTGAACGCCCGCTCGTAGGCCGCCTCCGCCATCGTGAGCGTCCCGCCGACGTTCAGCCGCGTCACCGCGCGCCAGCCCTTCAGCGCGATCGCCTCAGCCGGCACGAAGTACTGGCCGCCGGCGTTGTTGACGAGCGTGTCGAGCCGTCCGTGGCGCTCGAGGGAGGCGTCGACGATCCGCGCGGCGTCGGCCCGCTCGCGGACGTCGCCGGCGACCCAGCTGACCGCCTCCCCCACCTCGTCGCACGCCTCGCGCAGCACGTCCTCGCGGCGCCCGCAGATGACCACGCGCGCGCCGCACGCGACGAGCTCCCGCACCGACGCGAGGCCGAGGCCGGTGCCGCCACCGGTGACCAGGACGACGTGTCCGTCGAGCATGCCGTCGGCGAAGATCCGTGAGCCCATGGCGCGGCAGCGTATGTGCCCGGGCCGCCGGGTAGCACCGCGACCATGGAGGAGCCTCCCAACCAGCCCCCGGACCGCACCCCCGAACCGGAGCCCGACGAGGATCTCGGCGAGGACCATCGCGAGGGCGCGCCCGGCTACGACCTCGACGAGCAGCAGGCGATCGAAGAGCTTCAGCGGCGGCGCGCCAAGGAGCAGTAGAGCCCCGCGGCGTCGCGCTAGTCCGGCCAAATCGGCGGGTACACTCCCGCGCGAACGCTGACGGACGCAGAAGGAGCAACGGACGCGGCGTGGTCGAGACGCACCACATCACACGAGACAACCGAGCTCCCGCGCGGGCTCGGGAAGCGATCGAGCAGCTGTCGAGCCGGATCGATCCGAGCATCGTCCCGGACGCGAAGCTGCTGATCTCCGAGATCGTCACCAACAGCGTCAAGTACGGGCGCGGGGACCTGCGCCTGCACTTCCA
This sequence comes from Capillimicrobium sp., assembly GCA_035761245.1. GTDB lineage: Bacteria > Actinomycetota > Thermoleophilia > Solirubrobacterales > Solirubrobacteraceae > Capillimicrobium. Next base: position 14,769 of record DASTRJ010000160.1, read on the forward strand.
CGTGGACGGTACGCGACTCCGGTGCGAGGTGGTCGACGACGGCACCGGCTTCACCCCGTCCGCCCGGACCAAGCCGAGCACCGAGGTCGGCGGCTGGGGCCTCTACCTCGTCGAGTCGCTCGCCGACCGCTGGGGCGTGCGCGACGGCAGCACGCACGTCTGGTTCGAGCTCGACGCGAGCAGCTGACCTTGCCAGACCAGTCCTGGGGCGTCCGCCTCGAGCGCATCGGCCCTGCCGTGATGGTGTCGCCCAGCGGCGAGCTGCGCGGGCGCTCGGTCGACCGGCTGCGCGAGATCGTCCGCTCACGCGAGCCGGGCCTCGAGCTGCTCGTCCTCGACCTGCGCGATCTCGTCGACCTCGGCGACGACGGCATCGCCTTCCTCGTCGAGGAGTGCGCCGCCCGCGGGGCCGAGACTTCATACGAGCTCGCGATCGTCGCCGGCCCTCCCTGCCGCCGGCGCCTCGAGGCGGACCCGCGCTGCGCAGGCCTCGTCCTCCACGACGCCCCGGAGGACCTGCTGGCGCCGTACCGCGAGCGTCGCGGCGCGCGGCGCTGAGCGACGCCTACGTCTTCAGCCCGACGAGCTCGTCCAGCTTCGCGACGGCGTCGCGCCGGGCGACCGAGATGTGCCACTTGCCCCACGGTCGCCACGCGATCTCGAGGCGGTCACACGCGTCGGTGAACAGGTCGCGGATGTCCGGCGATCGGTTCGAGAACTGGTAGCGCGGATACTGGTACCACTTGTCCTTGACCTTGACGCGGTTGACGCCACGCCAACCGTCGGAGTGGATCAGGCCGCGCAGGAACGCCCCGGTGTGCTCGTCGACGATCTCCCGTTGCCATGGCGCGAGGAGGATCGGCCGGTGGTGCTTCTTGCCGGGCGCGTGCTGCGGGAAGAGCTCCGCATGAAGATCCGAAGCGACCACGTCCGGGGCATGCGAGCGAGGCAGCCGTCGCCGAGATACAGGCCCAGGAGATACGCGTAGCGTTCGATGCGCAGACTCTCTCAAGCGGACCGGATGGCTACAATCCCGACCTCCTGGGGGATTGGTCTATCGGCTACGACGCCGGTCTCCAAAACCGGAAAGCGAGGTTCGACTCCTCGATCCCCCGCTAGCGCGCTGCGGTGCTAGGCCGCAGCCTTGAGAGCCGGGCCGCGCTTCTTCCGCCGCGCCGGCGCCGTGAGGTTGGGGAGATCCCCGCGCCGCCGCCGCAGCTCGCGCGCCATCGACCGCTCGGCCTGCTCGGTCACCTCAGCGCGGCGCTTGCGCGACATCAGGTTCGTCCCCATGACCGCGAGGTCCTCGGCGGTCGGCGTGAGAACGATCACCTGGGTGCCGGCGGCCTCGAGCTTGCCGACCTCGTGCTCGAGCCGCCGCCCCGACCAGCCGCGCATCGCCGCGGCGAGCCGCTGCGACGGCGTCAGGGCGCGCACCTTGTCGGCGGACGACATCGGGTTCAGGCAGATCGCGACGTCGAGCCCTTCGCCGCACAGCAGGTCGAGGTTCGAGGCCGAGCACAGGCCGCCGTCGACGTAGCGGCGCCCGGCGATCGTCACCGGGTGGTAGAAGGCCGGGATCGCGCACGACGCCGCCACCGCGTCGGCGACGCCGGCCTCCGGCGCGTCCTTGCGGCCGAAGCAGACGCGCTTCCCCGTGCGGTAGTCGGTCGCCACGATCCGCAGCTGATCGCCGTCGGGCCAGCCGTCCGGGACGAAGCGCTCGATCAGCCGGCGGATCGGCGACGTGCAGACGACGCCGCGGGGCAGCCACCCGCCGATCACCGCCGCGGGCGGATGGCGGAGCGGGTTACGCAGCGTGTTGAGCGCCATCCGCCATGACCCGGGGCCGATCGGCGGCAGCGCCATCGCGAGCCGGAAGCGGTCCGGCGAGTCGCGCTCGATCTCCTCGACGTCGATCTCGATGCCGGCGGCGAGCTCGAGGTCGGCGTAGCCGTCCAGCGAGCGGCCGCTCGCGTACGCCCCGAGGATCGCGGGCGGGATCCTGGCGGCGGTGAGCGTGCCGATCACCGAGCCGGCGGAGGTGCCGACGATCCGGTCGGCGCTGCTGGGACTCCAGCCGGTCTCCGCCTCGAGCGCCTCGAGGGCTCCGATGAGCCACGAGGCGCCGACGACGCCGCCCGCTCCGAGAACCAGTCCGACTCGCATGGGCGTGCAGTACCCCCGCATTTGCAGGGCGAACCGCGCCGGTTCCCACGCGAGCGGTGCGAAGACACCCCGCGGCAGGTCTTGACGACGACAGTGAGTGAGTGCATACTCACAGTCGATGACCCCCGCCTCGCGCACGCTGTCCACCGCCGACGAACGCCGCGAGACCGTCCTCGAGACGGCCGGCAAGGTGTTCGCCGTGCGCGGGTTCCACGGCACCCCGACGGCCGAGATCGCCAAGGAGGCCGGCATCTCGCAGGCCTACCTGTTCCGCCTCTTCCCCACCAAGCTCGAGCTGTTCGTCGCGCTCGTCGAGCGCTGCTTCGAGCGCACCGGCGCGACGTTCGCCGAGGCCGCCGCCCGCGCGCGCCGGACCGGCGAGAGCCCGCTCGCCGCGATGGGCGACGCCTACGCGCGCATGGTCACCGAGGACCGCGACGCGCTGCTCATGCAGCTCCAGGCCCACGCGGCCACCAGCGAGCCGGAGATCCGCGAGGCCGTCCGGCGCGGCTTCGGCCGCCTCTACGGGATCGTCTCGGAGGTCTCCGACGCGACCCCCCAGGAGATCCAGGCGTGGTTCGCGACCGGGATGCTGATCAACGTCCTCGCCGCCATGCGCGCTGACGACCTCGACGAGCCGTGGGCCCGCGCGCTGTGCCAGTGGGACGAGCCCGTCTGACGACGTCCCTCTCTTTTTTGCCCGCAAAGTGAGTAACCGATCACACACCAAGGAGGTCACCATGCCAGCCGCCCGCCCGCGCCCGGGCTGGACGCTCGCGATCGTCTCGGTCGCGCTCTTCATGACCGCCCTCGACAACCTCGTCGTCGGCGTCGCCCTGCCCTCGATCCGCGCCGATCTCGGCGGCTCGCTCGAGGCGCTCCAGTGGACGGTCAACGCCTACACGCTCTCGTTCGCCGTCCTGCTGCTCACGGGCGCCGCTCTCGGCGACCGCTTCGGTCGTCGCCGGATGTTCGCCGTCGGCCTGTCGATCTTCACCGCGGCGAGCGCCGCCGCCGCGCTCGCACCCAGCATCGACGCGCTCGTCGCCGCGCGCGCGATCCAGGGCGCCGGCGCGGCGATCGTGCTGCCGCTCACGCTCACGCTGCTCTCCGAGGCCGTCCCGCCGGCGCGCCGCGGCGCCGCGCTCGGCATCTGGGCCGGCGTCAGCGGTCTCGGCGTCGCGCTCGGGCCGCTGGTCGGCGGCGCCGTCGTCGAGGGCATCTCGTGGCACTGGATCTTCTGGCTCAACGTGCCGGTCGGCCTCGTCCTGCTGCCGCTCGCGCGCGCCCGCCTCACGGAGTCCTTCGGCCCGGCCGGCCGCCTCGACGTCCCCGGGCTCCTGCTCGCCGCCGGCGGCTGGTTCGGCCTGACCTTCGGCATCGTCCGCGGCGAGCCGCTCGGCTGGACGAGCGCGACGGTCGTCGGCTCGCTGACCGCCGGCGTGCTGCTCGTCGCCGCGTTCGTGGCGTGGGAGCTGCGCGCCCGCGCGCCGATGCTGCCGATGCGGTTCTTCCGCGCGCGGGGCTTCAGCGCCACGAACGCCGTCTCGTTCGCGATGTTCTTCGGGATCTTCGGGGCGATCTTCCTGCTGTCGCAGTACTTCCAGACCGCCCAGGGCTACTCGCCGCTGCAGGCGGGGATCCGCACGCTGCCGTGGACCGCCATGCCCGTGCTCGTCGCGCCCATCGCGGGCATCCTCAGCGACCGGATCGGCTCGCGGCCGCTGATGGCCGCGGGACTCGCGCTGCAGGCCGGCGCACTGACGTGGCTCGCCGCCGTCTCGACGCCCGACTCCGCGTACGGCTCGCTCGTCGTGCCGCTCATGATGGGCGGGATCGGGATGGCGCTGGTGTTCGCGCCGTCGGCGAACGCGATCCTCGCCTCCGTCCGTCCCGCCGAGGCGGGACAGGCGTCGGGCGCGACGAACGCGATCCGCGAGCTCGGCGGCGTCCTCGGCGTCGCGGTGCTGGCCTCGGTGTTCTCGGCGAACGGCTCGTACGCCAGCCAGCAGGCGTTCACCGACGGCCTCGTCGCGGCGCTGCCGATCGGCGCGGCCGTGCTGGCGGTGGGCGCGGTGGTCGCGCTGCTCGTGCCGGGCCGGCGGACGCTGCGCGGCGCCGGCGCGGCGCGTCTCGCCGCGGACACGGAGCCGGTGGCGATTCGTTAGCTGGCTAAGGTTGAGGGGGATGCCGCTGGCGCGGATCCCCCAACGCCTCTTCGTCGCGACGCTCCTGTTCGTCGGCTCGGTCGTGTCGATCATCAGCAGCCTCGGCGCGCCGCTGATCCCGTCGATCGCCGAGGACCTCGACGCCAGCCTGTCGAGCGCGCAGTGGTCGCTGACGGCCACGATGCTCGTCGGCGCCGTCGCCTCGCCGATCGTCGGACGGCTCGGGGACGGGCGCCACCGACGCGCCGTGGTCCTCGCGTGCCTCGGGGCCGTGCTCGCCGGCTGCGTCATGGCGGCGCTCGCCGAGTCGCTCGCCGTCCTCGTCGCCGGCCGCGCGCTGCAGGGCGCCGGCCTGGCGCTCATCCCGCTGACGATGGCGGCGGCCCGCGACCACCTCCCCGCCCGGCGCTCGCCGGGCGTCATCGCCGTCCTGTCGGTCATCGCCGCGGTGGGCGTCGGGCTCGGCTATCCCGTCACCGGCTTCATCGCCGAGCACGCCGACCTCGCCGCCTGCTTCTGGGCGGGCGCGGCGATGACCGCCGCGGCGCTGCTCATGGCGGCGATCGCGATCCCGAAGCCGAGCGACGACACGCCGCCGCGCCCGCTGGACCTCGTCGGCGCCGCGCTCATCGCCATCGGGCTCGTCGCGCTCCTCGTCGGGATCGAGAAGGGCCCGGACTGGGGCTGGACCTCGACCCGCACGCTCGGCCTGCTCGCCGTCGCGGCCGCGCTGCTCGCCGGGTGGACGCGCTACGAGCAGCGCGTCGCCGAGCCGCTCGTCGACCTGCGGCTCGCCCGCCATCGCGCGGTGCTCACCGCGAACGTCTCCGGGCTCGCGCTCGGCGTCGCGATGTACCTCTCGATCGCGCTCATCACGCAGCTCGTCCAGCTGCCGCCGGCGGGTGGCGGCCTCGGCGAGTCCGTCTTCGTCGCCGGGCTCACCCTGCTGCCGCTCTCCGTCGGCAGCTTCCTCGCCAGCCGCTGCCTGCCGCTCGCGCACGAGCGGCTCGGCGCGCGCGCCATCGTGCCGCTCGGCGCCGTCGCCGTGGGCGTCGCGGCGCTCTTCTTCGCGGCGACCGCCACGCGGCTCTGGGAGGTCTTCGTGACGCTCGGGATGGTCGGCGTCGGCCTCGGCTTCTCGTTCGCCGCGCTGCCGGGGCTGATCGTCCGCGCTGTGCCGCCCGCCGAGACGGGCAGCGCGACCGGCTTCTACCAGGTGGCCCGCTACGTCGGGTTCTCCGTCGGCAGCGGGCTCAGCGTGACGCTCGTGCGCAGCTTCGACAGCGCGGGCGCCTCACCGCTCGACGCGTTCCGGTGGACGTTCGTGGTCGGGGCGGCGCTGTGCGCGCTCACCGCGGTGCTCGCGTGGGTCCTGCCGGGCGACCGCCTGGAGAGCCGGCGGCTCGACCCGGAGCTCGAGCGGCTCGAGGTCGAGGAGGGGCTGCTCGGCGCCGCCGGGCTCGAGGTGCTCGACGCCGACCGCCGCCCGGTGTGAGGCAGTGCGGGCGGAGGGACTCGAACCCCCACGGCTTGCGCCACTGGGACCTAAACCCAGCGTGTCTACCGATTCCACCACGCCCGCGCGGTGCATATGATCCCGCCAATGGCCGGAGGAGAGCGTCCCGACGTGATCATCGAGCACCCGAACCGGGGCAAGGCGAGCGTCAAGGCGACGAAGGCGACCGTGATCGCCCTGCTGCTCGTCAGCGCCGCGCTCATGACGATCGTCGCGGTCGGCGGGTGGGACGCGCTGGCGGGCGCCAAGCCGATGCTGATCGGCTACATCCTGCTCTACCTCGTGCTCGCGTACTACTGCGCGCGGTGGACGCGCGGCACGCTGCCCCTGGCGGCGGCGCTCGCGATCATCCTGCTCATCTTCGCCGCCGTCGCCGCGCCTCAATGGTTCGCGCGCGACGACGAGGGCTTCACCGACCCGGCGCTCGACTCCGGGCTCATCGGGATGATCGTCATCCTCATCATCCCCGTGCAGGTGCTGCTGATCGGCTTCGCGATGCGCGGGTTCCAGCAGGACTGGCACGTCGAGGTCGAGCGCCCGCGCGACCGCCGGGCCGCGACCGCCTGAGCGCGTAGGCTTTCCCGTCACCCGCCCGGGTGGTGGAACGGTAGACACGGGGCCCTCAAAAGGCCCTGCCCTTCGTGGCGTGCGGGTTCGAATCCCGCCCCGGGTACTGCGAACGCGGCGGCGCCACAGCCGTCAGCCGGCGCGATCGACGCGCTCGAGCAGCGCGTCGATCAGCCGCGGCGGCGCGACCGCGAGCCCGCGCGGCAGCACCCCTCCGCCCGCCAGGCGACGCACCTCGAGCCCGACCTCGGCGCACACCAGCGCGCCCGCGGCGAGGTCCCAGTGCTGCACGCCGAACTCGTAGTAGGCGTCGTGGCGCCCGGCGGCCGTCCACGCCAGGTCGAGCGCGGCGCTGCCCGCGCGGCGGATGTCGCGCACCTCCGGCAGCAGCTCGGCGACGATCCGGCCCTGGGCACGGCGCACGTCGGCGTCGTAGCCGAAGCCGGTCGCGACGAGCGCCGACGCCAGCTCGGGCGTCGCGTCGTCGGCCACGCGCGGGAGCTCGACGCCGTTGAGGGCCGCGCCGGCCCCGCGCGCCGCGGTGAAGCACTCGTCGCGCATCGGGTCGAGCACGACGCCCGCGACGCCGCCCTCGTCGTCCTCGACGGCGACGCTGACGCACCACTGCGGGATGCCGTAGAGGTAGTCGATCGTCCCGTCGAGCGGGTCGACGACCCAGCGCAGCCCGGTCGTCCCCGGGACGTCGCCGGTCCCCTCCTCCCCCAGCACGCCGTCGTCGGGCCGCCGGGCGGCCAGCACCGCCTGGATCGCCCGCTCCGAGGCGAGGTCGGCCTCGCTGACCAGATCGGTCGGCGACGACTTCGAGCCGAGCGCGCGCTCGCGGCCGAAGCGCGGCACCAGCACCGCCGCGCCGGCGCGCGCGGCCTCCTCGGCGACGGCGAGCAGCTCCTCGCTCATGGCCGCAGGTCGGGGTGCCGGTCGGCCCAGGGCCGCTCGGCCTCGATCTGCGCCGCCAGCGACAGCAGCGTCGCCTCGTCGCCGGAGCGCGTCACGAGCTGGACGGCGAGCGGAACGCCGTCGGGCGTGAAGCCGGCCGGGACCGAGGCGGCCGGGTTGCCGGTCACGTTCCACACGCCCGGGAACGGCACGAACCGCGATACGCCGTTGAACGTCCACAGCGCCCCGCGGCCCTCGTACTGGCCGACGCGCAGCGGCAGCGTCGTCAGCACCGGCGTGAGCAGCACGTCGACCTCGTCGAACAGGCGGTCCAGCCGCGCCGCGAGCGCGGCCTCCTCGGCCTTCGAGCGCGCGACCACCGAGCGCGGGATCAGCCGGCCCACCCGCGCCATGGCCTGCGTCCGCCGCTCGAGCAGGTCCGGCCGCCCCGTCGCGCGGGCGTCGTCGTCGATGCCGCGGAAGTAGCGCCCGAGCGCGCGCAGCATCGCGCCGGCGTCGTAGTCGGGGTCGCGCTCGACCACCGTGTGGCCGAGGCCGCGCAGCAGCGCCGCCGTCTGCTCGACCGCCTCGCGCACCGGCGGATCGACCTTGGCCATCACCGGCGGCGGCACCTTGAGCGACACCGCCACGCGCAGCGGCTCCGGCACGCGCGCGGCCGCCTCCGAGAACGAGCCCCACGACGGACGGTCGGCGACGGCGTCGAGGAAGAGCGCCGTGTCGCGCACCGTGCGCGTCACGGTGCCGTAGTGGACGAGCCCGTGCCACGCGTCCGTCGTCTTGGGTCCGATCGGCACACGGCCCTTCTGCGCCTTGAGGCCGAAGAGCCCGCTGCAGGCCGCCGGGATCCGGATCGAGCCGAGCCCGTCGGACGCCGTGGCGGCCGGCACGAGCCCGGCGGCGACCGCGGCCGCGCTGCCGCCGCTCGAGCCGCCGGGCGTGCGCGTCAGGTCCCACGGGTTGCGGGTCGCGCCCCAGGCGGCCGACTCCGTGAACGGCCACTGCGTCAGCTCCGGCACGTTGGTCTTGCCGATGACGATCGCGCCCGCCTCGCGCAGCCGCCGCACGATCTCCGCGTCGGCCGGCTCGCGCACCGTCGGCACGCCGTGGCCGAACAGCGTCGGCTGGCCGGCGACCTGCATGTCCTCCTTGATCGCCACGGGCACGCCGAGCAGCGGCCGCCGGTTGCCGGCACGCAGCCGGGCAGCGGCCTGCTCGGCGTCGATGCGCGCACGCTCGGCGTAGACGGTGCTGAAGGCGTTCAGGCGCGGGTCGATGGCCTCGATGCGCCGCAGCGCCAGCTCCACCAGCTCCTGGGGGCTGACCTCGCCCGCGGCGACGAGCTCGACCTGGCGCGCCAGTCCGGCGAAGGCGAGAGCGGCGTCGTCCATAGGGAGCGGACCATATCTTGCCCCCATCGCACCCCTGGCCACGCCCACCTCCGCGTCCGACGCGGCCGCCCGCCTCGCGGCGATCGACGGCCGCGGCGCGTGCAGCGACGCCGAGCGCCGCGGCGCCGTGCGCATGCGCGACGCGCTGCGCGCCCAGGGGCGCCCGGCGCGGATCGAGCCCGCCTGGGTGCGGCCGCAGTGGGCGCTCCCCTACGCGGTGCTCTGCGCCGCCGGCGTCGCCGGGAGCCTGCTCGCGACCTCGTCTCCGCTCGCCGGCCTCGCCGTGCTCGTGGTCGTCGTCGTGCTCCTCGCGGGCGACGCCTCGGGCAGGCTCATGCTCCTGCGGCTGCCGCTGCGGCGGCGGGCCACGCAGAACGTCGTCTCCGAGCCGGTGATCGTCCCGCCCGGCGCGCGGGTCCGCCTGATCGTGACCGCCCCGCTCGACGCGCCGCGGACCGGGCTCGCGCAGCTCGCCGCGCCGTTCGCCGAGCGCCTGCGCGGCGCGCTGGGCGGCCGGGGCCCGACGCCGATCGGCTGGCTGGCCCTCTCGCTGCTCGCGCTCGCCCTCCTCGCCGCGCTGCGCCTCGCCGGCGCCGACGGCGACTGGATCGCCCCGGCGTCGCTCGCGCCCACCGTCGCGCTCGTCGTCGGCACGTTCGCCTTCGCCGACCTCGCGTTCGCCCGCCCGGCCGCGCACGCCGACGCGACCGCGGTCGGCCTGGCGCTCGCGCTGGTGGCCGCGCTGGATCGCGACCCGCCGCGCCACCTCGCCGTCGAGTGCGTGCTCGCAGGCGCGTCGGAGCCCGGCCAGCTCGGCCTGCGCGCCTACGTGCGCGCGCGGCGGCGCGGCGCGCGACCCGAGGAGCTGGCCGTCCTCGCGCTCGGTGGCCGGCCGGCGCCCGGCGGCGGCGCCCACCATCCCGGCGAGGGGCGGGCGCTGCCGGCACGGCTGGACCCACAGCTCGTGGCCCACGCCCGGGCCGTCGGCCTCGCACCCGCCCGTGGGCGCGTGACCGGCGCCCTCCCGGCGCGCCTGGCCCGGTGGCCGGCGCTCGGCGTCTCCCCCGATCCGGCCGATCCGGAGGCGACGCTCGAGCGGCTGCTGGCGCTCGTGCGTCGACTCGACGGCCAACTTCGGCGGTGACCGCTAAGGAGTCCTTTTGTCGGTGTCGAAGTTGAACGCGACGTGGGCACCGGCGGGCAGTGGGGAGCGACGGAGGCGCATCTGCGCGCCGTGCTCGGCGTGCTCGAGGAGGGCATCGTGTCGGTCGGGCCGGATCGCGGCGTCGTCGCGGCCAACGCGAGCGCGCTGCGGATCCTCGGCCTGACGCAGGCCGACCTCGAGCAGCCGTCCTGGTGGCGCCGGCTGCGCCCCCGCGACGCCGACGGCGCACCGCTGCCGATGCCGCTGCCCGCCGGCGAGGACGTGCGCGTCCGCGTCACCCGCGCCACGGACGGCCGGACGCGCGACCTCGTCGTCCGCCGGGTGGAGCTCGCCGACGGCGGCAGCGTCTACGCCGTGCGCGACCGCACCGAGGCGCGGCGCACCCGCCGGCGCCTCGAGGCGATCCACGTGCGCGACATGCTGACCGGCCTGCCGAACCGCACCGCCGCCCTCGCCGCCGTCGAGGAGGCGCTGGCGAGCCGCGCCGCGTTCGCGCTCTTCCTCGTCGACGTGGACGGCTTCCGCGCGATCAACGTCGGCCTCGGGCAGACGGCCGGCGACGCGGTGCTGCGCGAGCTCGCCGGCCGCCTGCGCGCCGTCGCGCCGCGCAGCGCCCACGTCGCCCGCTTCGGCGGCGACGAGTTCCTCGTGGTCGCGCGCGCGGACGGCGACGACGCCGCGGCCAGCACCGCGCGGCGGCTGCAGGACGCGTTCGTCGGCCCGTTCACGGCGGGCGACGGCGCCCAGCTGACCGCGTCGATCGGCGTCGCGCGCTCCGACGCCGGAAGCGACGCGGCCGGGCTGGTGAGCGCCGCCGAGGCCGCGCTCGCCGTCGCCCGCAGCCACGGCCGGGGGCTGTACGCGATGTTCGACGACGCGCTGCGCCGGCGCA
>DASTRJ010000161.1:0-8010 GCA_035761245.1 Capillimicrobium sp.
GCATCCTCGTGTTCGGCGCGATCGCGTGCGTCGCGCTCATCCCCGGCCAGGAGGCCTTCCTCGGGAACATGTACGCGTTCGGCGCGATGCTGTCGTTCACGATCGCGCACCTCGCGGTCATCCGCCTGCGGTACACGAAGCCGGACGCCGAGCGGCCGTACCGCGGGCCCGGGCAGATCGGCCGGCTGCCGCTGTTCGCCGTCGCCGGCGGGATCGGCACCGGCCTCGCCTTCCTCACGGTGACGGCGCTGCACCTCGACGTCGCGGCCGCCGGCGTCGGATGGCTGGTCCTCGGCATCGTCGTCTACGTCTGGTACCGGCGCCACCAGGGACTCGACCTCACGTCGACGAAGAAGGTGGCGGTGCCCCAGCCGGTCGTCGACCACGAGGCGGAGTACGAGTCGATCCTCGTCGCGTTCGACATGCTGCAGTACAGCGAGGCGGCGGTCGGCACCGCGGTGCGGCTCGCGGCGCGCCGGCGGCGCGGCATCCACGTCCTCGTCACGATCGTCGTCCCGCAGACGTCGCCGATCGACGCGGCGCTGCCCGAGCAGGAGCGCGCGGCGACCGAGATCATCGAGCAGGCCAAGCTCCAGGGCGGCCGCCGCGTGACCGGCCACTGGGTCAAGGTCCGCGCCGGCCAGGCCGGCTCGACGATCGTCCGCGAGGCGAAGCTCATGCGCGCGCAGGCGATCGTCATGGCGCTCGCGCCGCGCGCCGGCACGACGCTCTTCAGCCGCACGGTCGAGACCGTGCTCGCCGAGCGCCCGTGCCGGGTGATCATCGCGGCGGCGCCCGGCGAGTCGAGCCTGTCGCCCGACCTCATCACGGCGGCCGTCTGATGCACGGCGGCGCCACCCAGGTGCTCTCCGTCGCGCTCGTCGTGCTCGGCGTGGCGATGGTCGTGCGGACGGTCGCCGCCGGCGGGGGCGCCGGCGCGATCGGCCTGCTGCTCGGGGTGCTGTTCGTGCTCGTCGGCGCCGGCCGGCTCTGGATCGCCCGGAGGACCGGCTGATGGGCGAGCGCGGGTCCCGGGCGCGGGCCGCGCGCGACGCCGCACGGGAGGCGGCCGCCCGCGTGGCGCGCGAGGGCGCGATCCGCGAGCGCCGCATCGGCGAGCGCAGCGACGTCTTCTTCCGCCAGTCGCTCGGCTCGCCGCGCCTGTTCGCGATCATCTACACGCCGATCGCCAGCGCGATCTACTTCTCGCTGGGCGTCGTCGCGCTGCACGCGCTCGGCCTGACGCCGGTCGTGTTCCTCGCCGCGGGGCTCTACTTCGCGATCACGGTGATGACGTACGTGGAGGGCGCCTCGCTGCATCAGGATCGCGGCGGCGCGACCGTCTTCGCCCGCTACGCGTTCGACGAGCTGACGAGCTTCGTCGCCGGATGGGCGGTGCTGCTCGACTACGTGATCCTCATCGCGGTCTGCGCGCTGTCGGCGACGAACTACCTGCAGGCGTTCTGGCGCCCGCTCGCCGACGGCGCGGCCGAGATCGTGGTGGCGGGCGCGATCATCGCGTGGGTCGCCGTGCGCAACGTCCGCGGGTTCTCCGCGCGGCGTGCGCCGCGCGTGCTGATGCTGGTGATCGCCGACATCGCGATCCAGCTGCTGCTGATCGCCCTCGGCCTCGCGATGTTCTTCGACGCGGACCTGCTCACCTCGCAGGTCGACCTCGGCACGACGCCGACGTGGAGCGAGCTGATCTTCGCGCTGACGATCGCCACGGTCGCCTTCACGAGCCTCGAGTCGGCGTCCGGCCTGGCCGGCGAGGTCGGCGTCGGGCGGCGCGGCCTCAAGCGGCTCGTCGGCAGTGCGAGTGCGACCGTGACGTTCGTCTACGTCGGCATCGCGCTGGTGGCGATCTCCGCGCTGCCGGTCGAGGGCGGCGAGACGCGGCTCGGCACCCGCTTCGTCGACGCGCCGGTGCTCGGCCTCGTCGGCCGCGTCGATCCGGGCTGGCTGGCGGACGGGCTGCGCTACGTCGTCGCGGTGGTCGCGACGGTGACGCTCGTCGCGGCGGCGGAGGCGGCGATGCTCGGGCTCTCGCGCCTGGCCTACCAGCTGGCGACCAACCGCCAGATCCCGAGCGTGGTCGGCCGGCTGCATCCCGAGCGGGCGACGCCATACGTCCTGATCTCGATCGCCGCGGTCCTGGCGTTCGCGCTCGTCGTCCCCAGCGACCTCGAGCTGCTCGTCGGGATCTACGCGTTCGGCGCCACGCTCGCGTTCACGATCGCGCACCTCGCGGTCGTCCGGCTGCGGTTCTCCGAGCCGGACCGCAAGCGGCCGTACCGCATGCCGCTCAGCCTCGGCCGGGTGCCGCTGCCCGCGGCGCTCGGCGCGCTGATCTCGGCCGGGCTGTTCGTCAGCGTGCTCGTCTTCCACGACGCGGCGCGCTTCGTCGGCCTCGGCTGGATGGTGGCCGGCGTGCTCCTGTACCTCGTCTACCGCGTGGCCGAGGACAAGCCGATCCTCAAGCGCGTCACCGTCCCCGAGGCGGCGCTGCGCCACGATGCGCACGCCACCGAGTACGGCTCGATCCTCGTCCCGATCTTCGGCAAGCCGCTCGACGACGACATCGTCCAGACGGCCGGCCGCCTCGCCTCCGAGGAGGTCACCGACGAGGCCGAGGTCGGCGGCGCGACCATCGAGGCGCTGTGGGTCTTCGAGGTGCCGATGGCGCTGCCGATCGACGCGCGCCTGCCGGACGAGCAGCTCAAGCGGGCGCGGGCGGCGCTGGCGCGGGCCAAGGCGGTGGGGGAGGAGTACGAGGGCGTCGAGGTCGCCACGGCGACCGTGCGCGCGCGGCGCGCGGGGCAGGCGATCGTCGAGGAGGCGCGGCGCCGCGGCGTCGAGGCGATCGTGCTCGCCGCCGAGGAGCCGAGCCGGATCCGCGGCGGCGCGCTGCTCGGCGGACGCGCGGGGCCGCGCGACAACTTCCTCGGCGAGGTCACGAAGTACGTGGTCGCCAAGGCGCCGTGCCCGGTGATCCTGACCGCGCCGCCGGCCGAGGGGAGGCCGGACGGCGGGGTCGCGGCCGGCGACGGCGCGCGCCGCTGATTGCGCTAGCGTGCCGCGTCGTGTTCATCCTGATCGTCGGTGCCGGGCGCGTTGGCTCGGCGGTGGCCAAGAGCGCGCTCGCCGCCGGCCATGAGGTCTCGGTCCTCGACGAGGACCCGCTCTCGCACGAGCGGCTCGACGTCGGCGGCGACGGCACCTGGGAAGACCGCGGCGGGCGGTTCACCGTCGGCACCGCGCTGGAGATCGACGCCCTGCTCGAGGCGGGCATCGAGGAGGCCGAGGCCTTCATCGCCGCGACCGACGGCGACAACACCAACCTCGTGATCGGCCAGATCGCGTCGAAGCGCTTCGGCGTCGGGCGCGTGATCGTGCGCGTCATGGACCCGTTCCGCGCCGCCTGGTACGCGGAGCAGGGGCTCGAGACGATCTCGCCGACCGCTCACGCCATCGACATGTTCCAGCGGGCGCTGGAGATCGGGTAGCCGCCGTGTACGTCATCGTCATCGGCGGCGGCAAGGTGGGGTGGAACCTCGCGCGCGAGCTCATGGACAAGGGCGAGGAGGTCACGCTCATCGAGAGCGACCGCCGCCGCTATCTCGTCATCGAGCAGGAGCTCGAGCACGCCGTGCAGTACGGCGACGCGACCGAGCTGTGGGTGCTCGAGCGCGCCGGCATCCAGCGGGCCGACCTTGTCATCGCGGTGACCGGCGACGACGAGGACAACATGCTCGTGTGCCAGGTCGCCAAGGAGAAGTACCTCGTCGACCGGATCATCGCCCGCGTCAACAACCCCCGGAACCTGCAGCACTTCAAGCTGCTCGGCATCCAGCCCGCCGTCAGCGCGACCGATCTCATCCTGCGCCTGATCGAGCACGAGGTGCCGCGCTACGGCCTCGTGCATCTGCTGGCGCTCGAGGAGGAGCGGCTGGAGATCATCGAGCTCGAGGTCGGGGTCGACGCCCCCGCGGCCGGGCGCACGGTGCAGGACCAGAAGCTCCCGGAGGGCTGCCTGATCATCTCGGTGCTGCGCGACGGCGCCGGCTTCGTGCCGAAGGCCGACACGGTGATCCACGCCGGCGACGAGGTGCTGCTCGTGCTCGACCCGGGCCTCGAGGACGCCGTGACGCCGCTGTTCACCAACGGCGCCACCAGTGGCTGACCGGCACGTCGACGTCCTGCTGATCGGGGGCGGCGCCGCGTCGCACGCCTGCGCGGCCGCGCTGCTCGAGCGCGGGTTCGACGGCTCCGTCCTGCTGGTCGGCCGCGAGCTCGACCCGCCGTACGACCGGCCGCCGTGCTCGAAGGAGTACCTGCGCGGCGCCAAGGCGCGCGCCGACCTGCTGCTGCCGGCCCTCGACGGGGTGGAGGTGCTGACGCGCACGAGCGTGCTGAAGCTCGATCCCGGTGCGCGCGTGGCGCGGCTGTCGACGAAGGACGAGGTCTCCTACGGCCAGGCGCTGATCGCGACCGGGGCCAACGTGCGGCGCCTGCCCGTCGACGGCGCGCAGCTCGACGGCATCCACTACCTGCGCGCGCCCGGCAACGCGGACGCCATCCGCGCGGACGCCGAGGCGGGGTGGGGCGACGAGGTCGTGGTGGTCGGCGGCTCGTACCTCGGCACGGAGCTCGCCGCGTCGCTCACGGCGCTCGGCAAGCGGGTCACCGTGCTCATGCTCGAGGACGTGCCGCTCGAGCGCGCGTACGGCCGGCGCGTGGGCGAGTGGTTCCAGGCGCTCATGGAGGGCCACGGGGTGCGGTTCGTGGGCGGCGACCAGCTCGCCGGCTTCGTCGGCGACGACGAGGAGCGCGTGACCGCGGTGCGGACCGCCGCGGGGCTGGAGCTGCCGGCGCGCATGGTCGTCGTGGCCGCCGGTGCGGTGCCGGACGTGATGCTCGCGAAGGGCGCGGGCCTGGAGATCGGCCCGCTCGGCGGCGTGCGCTGCGACGCGGCGCTGCGGGTGCACGGGGCCGAGGGGCTGTGGGCGGCCGGCGACATGTGCGAGTGGGACTCGGTGCTGCATCGCGGTCCGGCGCGCGTCGAGCACTGGGAGCTGGCGGTCGCGCACGGGCGCACGGTCGCCGCCGGGATGGCCGGCGAGCCGGTCGAGCACGCGGTGGTCCCGTACTTCTGGTCGGACGTCGGCGACTGGGCGACGTCGGAGTTCGTGGGCGTGGCGGGCGCGGACGCGTGGGAGCAGGAGGTGCTGCGCGGCTCGCTCGCCGACGGCGCCTTCTCGGTCTTCGGGCTGCGCGGCGGCCGGGTGGTCGGCGCGGTGTCGGTCGGTCGCGGCGAGGACCTCGACGAGGCGCGGCGGCTGATCGCGTCGGGCGAGGCGGTCGACGCGGCGTCGCTCGAGGCGGGGTAGGGGTGACGCCTATGAGTAGCGCCGACATGGTGACTATGAGTATCGTTCGGCCATGCCCGAGCAAACTCGTCACCCCCATAGGTCCAATGCCGTGCAGCGCGCGCTCGCCCATCCGGTGCGGGCGCAGATCCTCGGCGAGCTGACGAAGCGCCCCGCCAGCCCGAGCCAGCTCGCCGACGCGGTGGGCGAGTCGGTCGGCGTCGTGAGCTACCACGTGCGCGTGCTCGTCGAGGCCGGGCTCGCCGAGCTCGTCGGCACGGTCCCGAAGCGCGGCGCGCTGCAGCACTTCTACGCGGTCCGCGACAGCGACACGCTCGGCGTCACGATCATGCTCGACGCCGAGCGGGCGGAGGCGCTGCGCCGCGACCTCCGCGAGCGGGTCGACGAGGCGCGGCGGTCGGCCGACGAGCGTCCGGGCTCGGTGCCCGTGACGATCGTGATGCACGTCGGTGACTGAATCGTCGCACGGCGTCACCCACGTGTGACGCGCCGCCGCGTAGCGTCGCCGGGCGATGAGACCGCGCGACTGGCTGCTGCTGCTGATCGGCCTCGACGCCGGGCCCGGCGGGCCGGCGCTCGACCCCGTGCGCGTGCAGAAGGGCATGTTCCTGCTCGCGCGCGAGGGCGGCCTGCCACCGAAGGAGCGCTACTGGTTCGTGGCCTACAACTACGGCCCGATGAGCCCGCGGATCTACCGCGACCTCGACGCGCTGGAGCGGCGCGGGCTCGTCGAGCGGCGCCCCGCCGAGGACGGGCTGCGCTGGCGCCCGGTGGCGATCACCGCCGACGGCGCGGCGCGCGTGGCCGAGCTGGTGGCGGGCGCCGAGGATCGCGAGCGGCGGATCATCGCGTGGCTCGCCGCGACGAAGCGGCGCATGGCCGGGCTGACGTTCGCCGAGCTGCTCACCGACATCTACGCCCGCTATCCGGCCTACGCCGCCCGGTCCGTGTTCCGGCGATGACGCTCGTGCTCGCGATCCGCTGCCGCGACGGCGTCGTGCTGGCCTCCGACGGCCAGGCGACGACGGCGGCCGCCGGCCAGCCGACGCGCCAACCGGTGCGCAAGCTGTTCACGATCGGGGACCGGATCGCTTGGGGGGCGGCGGGCTCGCTCGGGCTCCAGCAGACGCTCGCGGCCGAGCTCGCGCGGCGTGAGGAGGAGCTGCTGGCCGCCGACGACCCGCGCGACGCGCTCGCCCGCGCGGTCATCCCGATCCAGCAGCGCGCGCTGCGCGACTTCGTCGCGCTGCCCGACGTCTCGCCGCCGGAGCTCGCGTGCATCTTCTGCTGGTGCGACGGGCCCGCGGGGCGGCCGGCGATCCTCTCGATCCCGCGGACCGGCAGCGACCACCAGCTCCACGGGCGCTACTCGGCGGTCGGCACCGGCGACATCTTCGCGGAGTACGCGATGGCCTCGGTGGCGCACCTCGGGACCGACCGGCTCAGCCTCGAGCAGGCGAAGATGGTGGCCTACAAGGCGGTATCCGACGCGATCAGCGTGGCGGCGGTCTACCTGGGCCCGCCGATCCAGATGGCGGTCGTCACGCCGGGCGGCGGCGCGCGGGAGGTGCCGCGGGAGGACCTCGACGGCGGCCTGTCGGACTCCGTCGACGCGTGGAAGGCGCGCCAGCGCGAGAGCCTGGGGGCGCTCGGCCCGCCGCCCGGCCCGTCGCTCATCGGGGTGCTGCGGTCGATGAAGGAGAGCGCGTGAGCGGTGCGGCGAATGCCGCCGGATGCGGCGTGCGTGAGCCACGACCGACGCTGGTGGACGGATGTTCGATCTCAAGGATCCCGAGATCTGGTCGAATGCAAGAGGAAGTGCAGGGATCGCGTACGTACCTGGCTACGGGAGGCCTGGTCGCCGTGCTCCTCGGTGGGGTGGCGGCGCTGCTCCTGCTGGCGGGCGGGCTGGCCATCGGCGGCTGGCCCGGATTCGGCGGCGACGACACCGCCTCGCTGCGCGTGCCCGACGCCGCGTCGAGCGCTCCTGCGTCCGAGGCGGCGAACGTGGCCGCGGACGATGCGGCCGGCGCCGCCGCCGGAAGCGGGACCGCTGCCGGCGCGGCGGATGACCGCGCGCGCGGTCGGGCCGGGGCGCGCGACCGCCGCGGCGATGGCCGGCGCGCCGACCGCGCCGAGCGGCGACGTGATCGTCGCGGCTCGGGCTCCGGCGTCCGCGGCGGCAAGGGCGGCACGCGCGTGCAGCGCGTCGCCAGCAGCCCGATCGGCGCCGGCTCGCCGGTCGCGAGCGCACCCGCCCCGGCGGCGGGCACGTCGACGACGACGAGCGCGACGAGCAGCGCGATGGCGGCTGCGCCGAGCGGCGGCGCGGTGTCGAGCGGCCGGGGGAACGGCAACGGCAACGCCGTCGGCCACGCGAAGGGCGGCGGCGGATCGAGCGGGCACGCGGGCGGCGGCAGCGGCGGCGGGAACGGCAACGCCGAGGGCGGCGGGAACGGCAACGCCCAGGGCGGCGGGAACGGCAACGCCGGGGCGGGCGGCAACGGCAGCGCCGGCGCGGGCGGCAACGGCAACGCCGGCGGCTCGGCCGGCGGCGGCGCCGTCCAGGCGCCTGGCGCGAGCGGCGGCGGCCCGGGCAACGGCAACGGCCGTGGCAAGG
>DASTRJ010000162.1:0-9818 GCA_035761245.1 Capillimicrobium sp.
GGCGGCAGCGTCGCGCACGGCGCCGACGAGCGCCGCGCGCAGCTCGGCGCGCGGCGGCTCCGGCCGCGGCGGGGCGGCGCGCGCGGCGAGCGAGTCTCCGAGGGCCGCGTACCAGGCGCCGAGCTCGAAGGCACCGCCGACGAGACCGTCGAGCCCGGTGGGAGGCGTGCCGGGCGTGAGCTCGTGGAGGCGCTCGAGCACGAGGCCGGTGCGGCGGAGCCGCCCGGCGCCGGAGACGAGCTGCAGGCCGGCGGCCACGTGCTCGGCGTCGTGGGGGCCGCGCTCGGCGAGCCGCTGGCGGACCGCCGCGTCGAGGCGACCCGCCGCCGCGTCGGCCGCCGCAGCGGCCGGGCCCACGCCGCCGGACGGGGCGCCGAACATCCGGCCGGCCGCGAGGGCCGTGTGGTGCCCGGCCGCGGCGAACGCGTCGCCGAGCGCGCGCTGCAGCAGCGCCCGTGCACCCCGCGGCCACAGCAGGAGGCCGACGCCGAGGCTGATGGCGAAGCCGATCGAGACGTCCTCGATCCGCACCAGCCCGACCTCCCAGCCGGTCGGCGCGATCAGGTTGAAGGCGACGAGCACGGCGAGCGAGAAGCCGGCCTGGCCGGCGGCGAAGCCGAGGGCACGCGGCGCGTAGGCGGCGAAGAAGCACGCCGGCACGAGCGCCACCCACAGCAGCGCGCGGTCGTCGTCGAGCAGGGCGATCACGACGGCGGCGACGAGGATGCCGGCGAGCGTCCCCGCGAAGGCGGCGAGGATCGTCCGCGCCGTCCCCACGGCGCTGGAGCGCAGCACGGACAGGACGCC
This sequence comes from Capillimicrobium sp., assembly GCA_035761245.1. Lineage (GTDB taxonomy): Bacteria > Actinomycetota > Thermoleophilia > Solirubrobacterales > Solirubrobacteraceae > Capillimicrobium. Next base: position 808 of record DASTRJ010000162.1, read on the forward strand.
GAGCACGACCCAGAACCCGTGCTGGACGCTGGCCTCGTGCGCGAGCAGGACCGCGATCGCGAGGCCCGCCGCGGCGCGGACGCTGTTGCGGAACCAGACCGACCGCACGCCGGCGTGCGCGGCGATGAGGTGGCGCGACGCCGCCAGCGCGATCCGCTGCCGGACGACGAACCGGGCCCAGCGCGGGCCGTCGCCGCCGTCGCCGCCTCCGGCCAGCCGCGCGTTGCCGGCGACGTCGAGCGCGGCGAACGAGACGAGGCGCGTCTCCCATGCGCGGCGCAGCCGGGTCCACACCTCGTCGTCGCCGGCGCCCGTCATGGCGGCGAGGTCGGCGATGAGCTCGGCGCGCACGCGCTCGCGCCCCGTCTCGAGGCGCTCGACGTCGGGCTGCGCGGCCGGATCGCCGGCGACCAGCGCCGCGCTCGCGCGCAGCACGGCCGCCGAGTCGTCGTAGAGCGCCTGCTCGGCGGCGGTGCCGGCCGGTGCCGCGGGGTCGATGACGACGACGCACGTCGCGCGCAGCCAGTCGACCTCGTCGACGATGTCGGCGAGCGCGCCGGTCGCCCCGGTCGGCCCGGTCGGTCGGTACGGCGTCGCCGCGAACCGCGATCGCAGCTCCTCCAGCGCCGCTCCCGCGACCGCCACCCGCTCGGGCGCGCGGTCCTCGACGACGTCGGCGACCGCCCGGGTCGCGTCGGCGATCGCCTCCCGCAGCCGGTCGCGTGGATGCCGGCCGAAGACGAGGAGCACCGCCGGCACCGCGACCGCGCAGGCCAGCAGCCACCCGGCGATCCGCTCCGGGATCGCGCCGGCGCCCGCCGGGACCATCGCCGGCAGGATGAAGCTCAGCAGCGCCGCGGGCGTGGCGGTCGCGAGGTACCCGTTCAGCACGCCGGCGAAGAGGACGGCGAGGCCGACGACCGCCATCGCCGAGGCCGCCAGCGCCGGGCTCCGCGAACAGAGCGTGCCGATGGCGATGAGGACGCACCCGGCGAGCGACAGCGTGCCGTAGGCGATGGCGCGCACCGCCGTCGGGCCGCTGAAGTCGACGAACACCATCAGCGAGAGCGCGCCGAAGATCGCGAACAGCCCCGCCTGGTCGCCGATGGCCAGGCCGATCGCGAACACGAGCGGCGTGACGGCGGCGACCAGCACGCCCGCGCGGAGGGCGAGGTGGCCCGGGTCGTGGGGGTGCAGGGACGGGAGCCGTCCCTCCGTCGCGGCCGGCACGCGTCCATCGTCGCCGACGGCGGCGCTCGGCGCGAGTGCTCTTGGAGACACCGTCGTCTCCCAGAGTGATACGTTCGCGCCTGGTCCACGAGATACCGAGGAGGGGTTCGATGACCGGGAGCGCCATCGCGCGAGCAGCGCTACCGGCGCGGAGTGCGCTCGAGGAGATCGGGGACATGATGATCCTCACCGGCAAGACGATCATGTCGGCGATCCGCCCGCCGTATCCCTACGGGGAGGAGTTCGTCGCGCAGTCCCTGTTCGCGGTGAAGCTCTGCTGGTTCCCCCTCCTGATCAGCACGGTCGCCGCGAGCTTTGGCGCACCGGGGCTTCAAGGCGCGAACTTCCTGGTCATCTTCGGTGCGATCGACCGCCTTGGCGGCTTCTTCGTCCTCGCCTCGATTCGGGAGTTCGCCCCCGCGGTTACCGCAATCCTGCTCGCGGGCGTTGCGGGCACCGCGATCACCGCCGACCTGGGGGCGCGGAAGATCCGAGAGGAGCTTGACGCCCTCCAGGTGCTCGGCGTTGATCCCGTCAAGAACCTCGTGGTGCCGCGGTTCCTGGCGCTCATGCTGGTGACCGGGCTCTTCAACGTCTACGCCTTGATCTTCGGCGTCTTCGGCGGCGTCCTCGCCACCTGGGTGAACGGCGCGCCCCTCGGACCGTTCTGGGCAACGTTCTTCACCAACGCATCGATCACCGACCTCTGGGCGTCGGTGCTGAAGACCTCCATCTATGGGGCGATCATCGCGATCGTCTGCTGCTACAAGGGGATGACCGCCTCGGGAGGAGCCGAGGGCGTCGGGCGCGCTGTCAACCAGGCCGTCGTGATCGCCTTCCTCGCGATCTTCGCCTTCAACTACGTCTTCACCCAGACGCTGCTCGCGACGCACCCGGAGATCCAAGCGCTGCGGTAGATCGCCCCACGCTTTAGGGGCGCTGGACAGACATTGGATGGAGCGGTCGACCGCCCTGTCATTAGCCCGGGCGCGAGCCGATGGAGGGCTCGATGTCCGCCGAGCCCGTCTACGCCGCGCCGCGGCCGCCCGCCGTGTCCGGCGAGGCCGCGGTCGAGCTGCGTCCGGAGGCCCTCGCGGCGGCGCAGGAGCGCGCCGCCCCGCCGAGCAACCTCGCGCTCGCCGCGCGCCGCTTCGGCTCGCGCTACCCGCAGGCCCGGCGCGACTGGCCGCGGCGGCTCGCCGGCGTGCTGCTGATGGCCGCGATGCTCGCCTACCTGCCGTGGATGTTCACGCACCTCTCGGCGGCGCACCCGTGGCTGGCGTGGCCCTTCGCGGCCGCGAGCGTCCTGTCGGCGATCTGCCTCACCGTCTCGGTGATCAACGGCTGGACGAGCCGGGTGACGCCGCCCCGGCCGCTGCGGGGCGACGACGTCCCGGCCGTCGCGGTGATCGTCCCGACCTGCGGCGAGCCGGTCGAGATGGTGCTCCGCACGGTGCTCAGCGTGCGCGGCCAGGACTACCCCGCCGACCGCCTCGTCGTCGTGGTCTCCGACGACGCGCACAACCCGGAGCTGCGGCGCGCGGTCGACGGGCTCGGCGTGATCTACCACGAGCCGCCGCCGCTGCACGCCCCCGGCCGCGACGGGGCGCCGAAGTCCGGGAACCTCAACTCGGCGATGGCGCTGATCCGCGAGCGCTTCCCGGACGTCGCCTTCGTCGAGACGCGCGACGCCGACGACGAGGTGGGCGTCGACGACTTCCTGCGGCAGACCGTCGGGCAGCTCGTCGCCGACGGGCGCCTCGCGTTCGTGCAGACCGTCAAGGAGGCGCAGGTCTCCGCCGGCGACCCGTTCTGCAACCTCGACGGCCAGTTCTACCAGGGCCAGATGCTGACCCGCAACGCCGCGAACGCCACGTTCCCCTGCGGCTCGGGGCTCGTGTGGCGACGCGCCGCGCTCGACGACATCGGCGACTTCCCCACCTGGAACCTGGTCGAGGACCTCCAGTCCGGCGTCGAGGCGCTGCGCCGCGGCTGGCGCGGCTGCTACCTGCCGATCGTCGGCGCCGTCGGCCAGCACAGCCCCGAGGACGTCGCCAACATCGTCAAGCAGCGCGGCACGTGGGCGATCGACACCGTGCGGCTCATGCTCTGGGGCCGCAAGCGCGGGCTGTCGCTGCGCCAGCGGCTGCAGTTCTCCGAGACGGCGCTCTTCTACGCGCACTCCTTCACCGTGCTCGTCTACGTGCCGTGCACCGCGCTCGCGTGCGTGAGCCTGCTGCCGCTCGACGCCTCGCCGGTGCAGTGCCTGGTCTTCCTGATGCCCTACGCGCTGATCGGCGAGCTGCGGCTGCTGCTGCTCAACGAGCCGTTCGCCGACCGGCGCCGCCGCCAGCGCCATCCGCTGCGGGCGCTGTGGCGGCTGAAGGTCATCTGGATCGGCCTCGCGCCGGTCTACATGCTCGCGTGCGCCAAGGCGCTCGCCGGCGGCCCGCGCCGCAAGCCGGTCTACCGGGTGACGCGCAAGACGACGCACGTGCGCTGGTACTGGCGCGAGACGCTCGTGCAGGCGGCGCTCGCCGCGTGCGTCCCGGCCGGCTTCGCGGTCGGCGTGGCCGCCGACGCGCTGCCGTCGCCGCTGGTCCTGATCTCCGCCGGCTACTGGGGCGTCATGAACAGCGCCGCGCTCGGCGGCTTCGTCACCCGCGGCTGGTTCGGGCTGTCGCTCGCCCCGCTGGTGCTGCGGGCGCTGGGCCGCCCGCCGCGACCCGAGCCCGACCCGGCGCTCGCCCTGCTCGGCGCGGCCCGACCGCGAACGTCGGGCTGACGCCGAGCTTCGTCACCCCGTCGGCGAGCGTCAGCACGACCCGCGCGCGCGTCCGCCGCGGCCGGCGCAGCGGCGCGAAGTCGGCGTGCGAGGCCGCGTCGAGCCGCGCTCGCCGCACCGGCCACCAGCCGAAGCGCTCGCGCAGGTGCAGCTGCAGGACGACCGTCGCGCCCGGTGACGCGGGCGCGACGTCGGCCGACACGGCGACCCGGCCGTCGCGCAGCCCTCGCGCGGACGCCCGCACCTGCCGGTCGAGCACGATGACGACGATGTCCGGGCTCGCCGCGCCGCCGGACGTCGCCCGGTAGCGCGCCGTCGTCTCCGGGCGCACGGTCGTCGCGAAGCGGCCGTCGGCGGCGACGGTGGCCGAGCCGACGGCGCGGAAGCCCCCGCCGGTGTCGGCCTCGATCGTGACCGTCGTGCCCGGCTCGAGCGCGGCGCGGCCGCTCAGCGGGAAGGCGCGGCCCGGCCCGGCGGGCGCGGGCGGCGGTTCGAGCATCAGGGTGTGCGCATCGACCTCGCCGCGCATGGAGGCGTGCAGATGGCAGACGTACGGATAGGCGCCCTCGGCGTCGAACCGGCGGGCGTAGCCGTCGCCGGTCAGGACGACGCCGGAGTCCCAGGAGCCGTCGGCCGCGGACACGGTGTGCCGGCGGACGCTGTCGTTGGTCCAGCGCACCGTGTCGCCCGTGAGGACGTCGACCCGGACGGGCGCGTAGGCGTCGTAGCCGATCGACACCGGCGTCTCGCTCGCCACGGTTCCGCCCATGTCGGGCATGCCGGGCATCGTCCCGGCGTGCCCGCCCCCCGCGCCGAGCGCCAGCGCGGCCAGCACTGCCGCTCCCGAGCCGATCACCGCCGCGTCACGCGGTAGATGCCGATCATGCCCGCCTCCATGTGGCCCTCGACGTGGCAGTGGTACAGCCACGTGCCGGGGGCGTCCTCGCGCCAGCGCACCCGCAGGCTCTCGGCCGGCCCGAGCGTCGCCGTGTCGCGCGGCGTGCCGTCGGGCGCCCGCCAGCGGTGCCCGTGCACGTGGAAGGTGTGGTGCTCGGAGCCCATCGCGAGGACGTCCCACTGCACGAGGTCGCCGACGCGCGCATGGAACACCGGCGTGTTGCCGACGAAGGCGCGCCCGTCGATGGTCTCGAACTGGCCCATCGCGGCGAAGACGACCTCGAACTCGCGGTCGGGCGGCCGCTCGCGGCGCCCGAGGATCGAGAGCATCCCGTACATCCCGCCGGCGATCGAGTCGTGCATCGACGGTGAGTGGTCGTGATACGGCCACACGCCGCGCGAGGTGGGGACGGCCCGCAACCGGTACGTGTAGCTGTGGCCGGGCCGCACGGCGCCGTCGCGCCCCGAGAAGCCCGGCAGGTACGCGCCGTCGGAGCTCGGGCGGTACTTGACGCCGTGGAAGTGCATGGAGTGCGGCCGCCCGGTGGCGCGGTCGAGGTTGCGGAAGTGCACGAGCAGGCGGTCGCCCACGCGCGCGTGGATGAGCGGCCCGGGGATCAGGTCCTGGTTGTCCGTGCGCCTCGGCGCGTTGCGCACCGGGCGCCCCCAGCCGCGCGTGTAGCGCCGGAACGTCGTCGTCGGCAACACGGTCTGCGTCCCGTCGTAGCGCGTGCCGAGGATCGCGTCACGGCCGTTGGGGACGATGTTCCACTGGGTCCGCACCGCCGCCACCCAGTACTCGCGCACCGCGGCCGGCGCCGCCGGGGCGGTGCATGCGATCACCGCCCCCGCGGCCACCACGGCCGCCATCGCCACGCGCCCTCTCACCGCACGACGACGGTCCCGTGCATGAACGGGTGGATCAGGCAGTAGTAGTCGTACGTGCCCGGCGTCGAGAACTGCAGCGTCGCCTCCGGCGGCGGCGGCGTGTCACCGTTGAGGTCGAGCGTCCCGCTGTTCCAGAACCCGTTGCCGTGCAGCGCCGGCGACAGCGCGACCGGCATCGGCGGCGGGTCGCTGGGGTACAGCGCCCGCGGGTCGGGACTCGGCGACTCCAGCGACGCCGCGATCTGGCCGAGGTACGAGCTCGGGTCCTGGAGCGGATTGCCGGGCCCGAAGGTCGCCGTGTGGACCTCGCGCGATCCCTGCGACATGCGGAAGCGCAGCGTGCCGCCGACGGGCACCTCGACGGTCTTGGGCAGCATGTCGAGGTACTCCACGCCCTGAGGGCCGGCCTCGCCCACGTCGACCGTGCCGGACGGCGGCGTGGCGGCGGGCAGGCCGCGGGCGATCTTCAGCGCGCGGGCCGCCTGCGCGGCGGCGCGGCGAGCGTCCGCGCGGCGCGGCGGGATCTTCGCGCCGTCGGGCCGGACCACGACGACGCCCTTCATGCCGTTGTGGACGTCGCACCAGTACGTGTATCGCCCGGCCTTGTCGAAGCGCACGACGAACGGCTTGAGCTTGTTGCCGACGGGCAGGCCGCTCTCGGCGCGCCGGCTGCCGTCGTAGCCGACCGTCTTGCCCCAGGCGAGCTGGAGGAGCTCGGGCGGGTTGCCGAGCTGCGGCTGGCCGTTGAACCAGAACGGGTTGCCGGCGGCGTCGACCGCGCCGCTGACGAGCTGGCCGTTGGGCGCGAACACGGGCAGCGGCTCGTCGCCCGGCCCTGGGAGGTCCGTCGTGTGGAACCCCATCGGCACGAAGCGGACCTTGTCGCCGACGTGGATCACGACGCGGTTCGGGAAGAAGGCGTTGACGTCCGCGGGGAGGTCGCCCCGCTTGAACGCCTTCTGCAGTGCCTTGGGCGGCCCCATCGTCACGGTCTTGGTGGCGGCCGACGCGGTGGCGCCGGTCACGGCGACGGCGGCCAGGGCGACGAGCACGGCGCACGCACGCAGCAGGTGCACAGCAACCCTCCTCAGAGCGGGTCCACCCGGCGGCGGGGCCGACCGGGACATCGGGCGCGAGCGTAGTCCGGCGCCGGAGGAGTGGCCTGGGTCGAATCCTCACCATCGGTTCGCCGCCGGACCGTCCGCCGTGGCCCCGGATAGGGTCGCCGCGATGGCGCGCATCACGGAGGGCAACCGCGCTTGGTGGACGCTGATCGGCGCCTGCATGGGCCTGTTCATGCTCATGCTCGACTCGACGGTGGTGACGCTCGCGCTGCCCGCGGTCCGCGACGACCTCGGCGCGTCGGCGAGCGAGCTGCAGTGGGTGCTCAACGCGTATCTCCTGACGCTCGCGGTCCTCGTCGTCACCGCCGGGCGGCTGGGCGACATGTTCGGCCGCCGGCGCGTCTTCCTGCTGGCGCTCGGCGTGTTCGCCGTCGGGCTCGTGATCGCCGCCGTCGCGCCGTCGATCGAGGTGCTCATCGGCGCGCGCGTGGTCCAGGGGGTCGGCGCGGCCGGCATGCTGACGCTGTCGCTGGCGATCGTCTCCAGCGACTTCTCCGACGAGGAGCGGCCGCGCGCGCTCGGCATCTGGGCGGGCGTCTCGGCGCTCGCGCTCGCGATCGGACCGCTCGTCGGCGGCGTGCTCGTCGAGGAGCTGTCGTGGCGCTGGGTGTTCTGGATGGGCGTCCCGGTGCTGGCCGCGGGCGTGCTCATCACCCGGCGGGCGGCGCGGGAGAGCCGCGACGAGAGCGCGACGCACCGGGTCGACGTCCCGGGCGTGCTCAGCCTCTCGATCGGCCTCGGCGCGATCGTCCTCGTGCTCGTCCAGGGCGAGGAGTGGGGCTGGGACTCCGCCCGGGCGCTCGTCGTGGCGGCGATCGGCGTCGTCGCGCTGGTCGCGTTCGTCGCGGTCGACGAGCACGTCCGCCAGCCCGTGGTCGAGTTCGACCTCTTCCGCAACCGCCCGTACCTCGGCGCGACCGCCGCCGCCTTCTGCCTCGTCGGCGCGTGGTGGCCGGTGATCTTCTACCTGCCGCAGTACCTCCAGGACGTCCTCGGCCACGGCGCGATCGAGAGCGGGCTGCTCGTGCTGCCGATCACCGCCCCGATGATCGTGCTCTCGCCGCTGTGCCGGCGGCTGATCGCGCGCGTCGGGGTCCGCGCCCTCATGACGACCGGCATGGCGCTCGCCACGGCCGGCACGCTGCTGATGAGCCGCGTCGACGCGACGAGCGGCTACGGCACGCTGCTGCCGGGGTTCCTGCTGTTCGGCATCGCCCTCGGCTTCGTCTACACGCCGATGTCGACCGCCGCGATGGCGGCGATGCCGCGGGCCAAGGCCGGCATCGCCGCCGGCGTCCTCGCGATGAACCGGGTCCTCTCGGGTGCCCTGCTGCTGGCGACGACCGGCGCGCTGTTCGCGGTCTTCGCCGACGAGCGCGAGGGCGACGGGCGGCGCGAGGCCTACACGTACGCGCTCTCGCACGCGTTGTGGGCGCCGGTGGTCGTGTGCGCGATCGGCACCGTCCTGACCTGGTGGCTGGTCCGGTCGCCGGACTAGGGTCGCGCCGATGCTCGCAAGCGCCACCGAGGGCTGGAGCGACCTCTACGTCGCCAGCGCGGGCGCGTCGGCCGCGCTCGCCGGCCTCGTCTTCGTCGCGGCGTCGATCAACGTCGAGCGGATCCTGAGCTACGCCGGGCTGCCCGAGCGGACGCTCGTGACCGTGCTGCTCCTGCTGGGGGTCGTCATCGTCTCCCTGCTGGGGCTCGTGCCGGGCCAGTCCGACGACGCGCTCGGCATCGAGCTGCTCGTGGAGGCGCTGCTGCTGACCGTCGCGGTGACGCTGCTGACGCTGCGGGCGCGCACCGGACCGGAGGAGGAGTCGCACCTGCGCTCCGCGGCGGCGATCGCCGCCATGGGCACGCTGCCCTTCGTGGTCGGCGCCGTGCTGGTGCTGGCCGGCGACGAGGACGGGCTGTACTGGACGTTCGGCGGCATGGTCGGCGCGCTCATCGGCGGCGTGGTCAACGCATGGGTCCTCCTCATCGAGATCCTGCGCTGAGCGGCGAGGGCCCGCGGCTCGCGCGGCCCGCCGCCGCGCTCGCCGCGGTCGCGACGCTGGCCCTGCCGGCGTGCGGCGACGACCCCG
>DASTRJ010000163.1:0-15513 GCA_035761245.1 Capillimicrobium sp.
CGTGAACTTCGCGTTCTGGCCCTGGACGTTGCTCTCGAGCGCGATCGCGGCGCCGGAGGCGCTGATCGTCGGGGTGGAGCCGGTCTGGCGGCTGGTGAGGACGAGCTTGCCCTCGACCTTGACCGCGAAGACGCCGGTGTCGGCGTTCGAGTTGATCGCCGAGACCGCGTCGTCGAGGTCGGCGCCGGCGTCGAGGTCGATCGCCTGGCCGTTGATCGTCAGCGTGGTCGCCCCGGGCTGGTCGGTCCAGGTGAGGCGCTGCTGCGTGGCGGTGGCCAGCTGCGTGACCTTGAGGTTGTAGCCGCCGGGCGCCGCGCCGCCGGACATCGTCGCCGAGACCTTGCTCTCCTCGGTCGACGAGATCGTCTGCTTCGGGCCCCACAGCAGGACGGAGCCGAGGTCGTTGGCGGCGGTGCGAAGCGTCTTGAGCTTGGCCTGGATGTCCTTGAGCGCGTCGTTGCGCGCGTTGGCGGCCGTCTGGCTCAGCACCAGGCGCGAGCGCGGCTGGCGCTCGATCGCCATCAGGGAGCTGATGATCGACTCGGTGTCGAGGCCCGACGCCAGGCCGCCGAAGGAGATCCCCGCCATCTCAGCCGTACCTCAGGCCGCGTCCGGGGGCAGGAGGGACGAAGGGTCGACGACCTCGTGCAGCGACAGCGGCCGCACGGAACCGTCGTTGCGGTCGTGCAGCGAAGCCGACACGCCCGACGTCAGGTCGAAGCGCACCTGCAGACCGGCGCGATCGAGCTCCTCGTAGACCCGCGCCGCCTCGGCCACCGCGTCGAGCACCTCGGGAGGAGGCGTCCGCCGCTCCCGTTCCGCCGCCAGGTCGTAGACCTGGGCGAAGCGGCCGGAGCTGGGCGCCACCGGACCGACCGGCGCGGGCGGCAGGGGCAGCGGCGTCACGCTGGCGATTCGAGACGCCTCGAAGTGCATTGACGGTCCTCCTGGATCGGTCGTCGACCCGTCCATGGGTCGGTGTGCTCGCATCGTTCATCGACGCTCCATGAGGCCCCTTGACGAATCCCTGCATGGCCTGGCCGTCTGTTCGGGCCGCCTCAGGCCGCGACGCGCTCCAGCACGCCGCGGGCGGCAACGTTGTCGGGGTCCAGGGTGAGCGCCTCGTTGGCGAACAGCACCGCGTCCTCGGGCAGCTCGCGGCCGAGCGCCACCCATCCGAGGCCGGCGAGCGCGGCCGCGTCGGGCTGGCCCTCCTGGCAGACCGCGATCCACTCGTCGGCGGCCGACTCGAGGAAGCCGCGCCGCAGGTACAGGACGGCCAGGCGCTCGCGGCGCTCGCGCCAGGGCAGCGCGACCGCCTCGGCGAGCGGGACGAGCGACGCGAACGCGTCGACGTCCACGACGCGCAGGAGCGCCTCGAGCATGACGAACAGCGGCTCGGCGGACTCGCGCGGCAGCATCGCGGGCGCGTCCTCGCCGCGCCGCAGGCGCAGCCAGCCGTCGAGGACGGCCAGCTCGGCCTCGGGGAGCCCGGCCTCGCGGGCGCGCTCGATCGCCGCCTCGGCGCCGGCGACGTCGTCGCCGGCGAGGTGGGCGAAGGCGGCCGTGCGCGACGCCTCCGCCGCGTAGATCGCGCCGACCGGGATCCGCTCGGCCTCGGCGGCCGCGTCGGCCCAGCGCTGCTGGGAGAGCAGCGCCTCGGCGAGCGCGAGGCGCGCCGCGGCCGAGCCGGGCTGGCGCTCCAGCACGCCGCGCAGCTCGACCTCGGCCAGCTCGACGGCCTTCGCCTCGTACAGCGCGAGCGCGAGCATGAAGCGCACGGCGGGCGTGACGTCGTCGACCGCGGCGTGGACGGTCTCGACGACCGCCTCGGGCTCCTCGCCGAGCGCGAGCATCGTCGAGGCGAGCGGGTCGACGGACGCGAGGAAGCGCGGGTGCTCGACGAGGCAGCGGTGCAGCAGCTCGCGCGCCTCCTCGAGGTGGCCCTGGCGGCGGCGCACGTCGCCGAGGGTGGCGAGCGCGAGGAACGTGCCGGCGCCGACCGTCGCGGTGTAGGCGGCCGGGGCGTCGCCCCACTCGAGGCAGCGCTCGAGCAGCTCGGCGGCGCGGTCGAGGTCCCCGAGCGCCTGCGCGGCGAGCGCCTGCTCGAAGACGATGTCGGTGTAGCGCGGCAGCAGCGCGAGCGTCTCGTCGCCGCGCGCGATCGCGTCCTCGTGGCGGCCGCACATGCGGGTCGCCTTCACGAGCCGCTGGGTCAGCGACGACACGAACCCGTACGTGCGGATCTGCGGGTCGTCCTTGACCATCGACCACGCCTTCTCGAAGCAGGCGAGCGCGGCCTCGTTGTCGTCGAGCGCGACGTGCTCGGAGCCGAGGTTGAAGTGCAGGAACGGCGTGTCGATCCCCTCGGCGACCTGGCGCTCGAGCAGCTCGAGGTTGCGGCGCGACTTGTCCTTGGCCTCGCGCACCTCGCCGAGGTAGCCGTAGTGCTCGATGCGCACGGTCGTCGGCTCGAACCGCTCGGGGAGGTAGCCGGGCAGGTTGTGCGCGATCTGCTCGTGGATGCGGCCCTCGAAGCGGTACTCGGGCCGGTTGCGGAAGACGCGCAGCGCGTTGTGGGTGACGGCGGTCCCGTCCTCGAGCCGGCCGGTGTGGTTGGTCTCGGAGAGGTACATCGCCTCGCGCCACGTGCGGCCGGTCAGCTCGCGCAGGCGCGGGCCGTCGCCGTCGACGAGCACCTCGTCGGCGTCGAGGTAGACGATCCAGTCGCCGGTCGCGGCCTCGAACGAGACGTTGCGGGCCGCGGCGAAGTCGCCGGTCCACTCGTGGTGCAGGACGCGGGCGCCGTGCTCGGCGGCGATCTCGACGGTCCGGTCGGTCGAGCCGGTGTCGACGACGATGATCTCGTCGACGTGGTCGCGGACGGCGGCGAGGCACTGGCCGAGCATCGCCTCCTCGTCCTTGACGATCATGCAGAGCGACATCGTCAGGCCGGTCGCCGGCTTGGCGCGCCCGGCGACGCGCGAGGCGCGGTCGCGCAGGCCCTTGAGCCGGACGGAGACGTGGGCCGGCAGCGGCACCGCGCCGTCGAGCCCGGCGGCGCGCCGGCGCTTGATCTCGCGCAGGTTGCCGTCGACGTGCGGCAGCTCGGGGTCCATGCCGCGCGCGGCGAGGAAGAGCCGCTCGGCGGCGCGCAGCTCGCCGAGCTCGTAGAGCGCGACGGCGGCGAGGTTGCAGACGACCGGCTCGCGCGGGTTCTCCTCGAGCAGCTCGAGCGCGGCGTCGGCGACGGCGGCGAAGACCGGGCCGATCGCGGCGGCGTTCGTGCCGCGGGCGGCGAGCCCGGCCTCGAGCAGCTTCACGCGCGCCTCGTAGCGGCGGTGGACGTCGGCGACGGCCGTGGCCTCGTCGAAGAGCGCGCGATAGCCGGCCACGTCGCCGTCGGCGAGCAGGCGCTGCGCGCGCGCGGCGAGGACGACGGCGGGCGGCGTCGGGGCCGCGGCGGCGACCGGCTGGTCGGTGCTGACGGGATCGGTGAGGCGAAGTGCCATGCGGGGATCGAACCTCTTCGCGAGCGAGGGGAACGTGCGTCCGGGTGGTCGGCACGAACGGCGCGACCTGTAGGCCGCCGCCGCAACGTGCGGTCGCTGGATCCCCACTTCTGGGGAGGACATGTGTCGATGAATGTCCGATGCGGCCGCTACGAGCGCTGCCCGATACCCCCTGCGTCCCCACCCCCTGCAAGGAGTTCCCCCCGATGAGCACCGCCGCCGCACGACGGATGTCAGCCGAAGAGACGCTCGAGCTGTGGCTGGAGTACCAGCGGACGAACGACCCCACCCTGCGCGACCGCCTCGTGCTCACCTTCGCGCCGATGGTCAAGTACATCGTGTACCGCAAGGTGCGCGAGATGCCGGCCAACGCCGAGGTCGAGGACTTCATCTCGTGCGGCCTGGAGGCCCTCATCGTCTCGATCGACCGCTACGACCCGGAGAAGGGCGCGACGCTCGAGCAGTACGCGTGGACCCGCATCCACGGCGCCGTGCTCGACGAGCTGCGCCGCCAGGACTGGGCGCCGCGCTCGGTGCGCCGCTGGGAGCGCGACATCGCCAAGGCGACCGAGGAGTTCTCCATCCTCCACGGGCGCAGGCCCACGCGCGAGGAGCTCGCCGACGCGATGGGGACGACCGTCGCGGAGCTGCGCCGCCGCCAGGACGAGATCGTCGCCTCCGACGTCACGTCCCTCAACGCGCTCGTGCTCTCCGACGACGACACCACGATCGAGCGCGTCGACACCATCGCCTCCGACGACGAGCGGCTCGACCCCGAGCACGCGGCCGCGACCGAGGAGCTCAAGGAGAAGTTCCGCGCCGCCTTCGCGAAGCTGCCGCGGCGCGAGCGCGAGGTCGCCGTGATGCTCTACGTCAAGAACCTCACGCTCGCCGAGATCGGCACCGTGCTCGGCGTCTCGGAGAGCCGCGTCTGCCAGATCCACAGCGCGCTGAAGCGCACGCTGCGGACGGCGCTGTCGGCCGAGAACGACCTCTTCCAGCTCGTCGCCTGATCGCGCGGGGCCGGCTAGGCCCCGCGCGCCTCGCGCAGCGCGCCGAGATCCATCCGGTGCGCCCACACGAGCGCCTCGGCCACGGCCGCCCAGAGCTCCTCGGGCACCTCGGTGTCGAGCTCGAGCGCGGACAGGGCCTCGGCGAGGGCCGCGTCGTCGCGGACGGGGACACCCGCGGCGCGCGCGGCCTCGACGATCCTGCGCGCCACCTCGCCCCGGCCTGCGGCCACCACGCGCGGCGCGCCCGGGCCCTGGCGGTCGTAGCGCAGCGCCGCCGCGCGGGTGATGCGCTCGTCGCGGTCAGGCACGGAGGTCCACCGTCTCGCCGCGCTCGCGGACGCTGACGCTCGCCGGCCGCCCGGTCGCCGCCGCGAGCGCCGCCCGCAGGTCGGCCGCGCCCGCGCGCAGCCGGTCGGCGACGTCGCCGGCGGGCGCGTGGATCGTGCCGGCCACCGCGCCGGGCTGCAGCTCGAGCACGAGGTCGACCCGGCCGATCGCCGCCGCCTCGTAGCGCAGCGTCACGCGCGACGGCCCGCGCCCCGACGCGCGCGCGGCCGCGGCGTCCTCCGGGTCGACGAACAGCCGTGCGAGTGCGCCCCCGGGCAGCCCCATCGTCAGGCCGGCGCGCAGCGCCGCGGCGAGCGGGTCGCCGGGCGCGACCGGGGCCGCCGCCTGCGCGGCCGCCTCCGGCTCGGCCGGCGGCACGACCTGCAGCACGATCCGCTCGGTCGCGGTCTCCTGCACCCGCAGCCGCAGCCGGGTGCCGGCGGCGAGCTCGGGCGGCAGCTGGGCGGGGACGCGCACGCCCGCGAGGAACAGCGTCCCCTGCGCGCCCTCGCGCGCCACCACCCGCGCGGGCAGGACGTCGCCGGGCCGGACCGGGAGGTCCGGCAGGACGTTGCGCAGGAGGACGAGCTGGATCGGCAGGCCGGCCATGGCGGTTCAAGAAGTGTGCCGCCTGACCGACGATCGGGGTCATGGAGCGTGGTCTCTACATCGCGGCCTCCGGCATGCTCGCCGAGCAGGTCCGCCAGGATCAGATCGCCAACGACCTCGCCAACGCCAACACGCCCGGCTACAAGGCCGACCGCTCGGCGCAGCGCGCCTTCGGCGACCTGCTGCTGTCGAACACGCGCACCGGCCAGGTCGTCGGGCCGCTCGGCTTCGGCGCGCAGATCGACGAGACCGTCACGAACCTCGCGCCGCAGGGCCTGCGCGTGACGGGCGAGCCGCTCGACTTCGCGATCCAGGGCGAGGGCTTCTTCGCCGTCCGCACCGAGGCCGGCGTGCGCTACACGCGCAACGGCCAGTTCACCGAGGGGCCGGGCGGGCTGCTCGTCGACCAGCTCGGCAACCCGGTGCTGACGCAGAACGGCGGCACGATCCCCGTGCGCGACGGCGCCGTCGACGCCGGCCTGCTCGGCGTCTTCGCGGTGCCGAACGCGCAGAAGGCCGGCGACGGCATGTTCACCGGCGGCGCCGGCGGCCAGGCCGAGGGGCGCGCCGTCTCGGGCGCCCTCGAGGGCTCCGGGGTCGACCCGGCCAAGGCGATGGTCGACATGATCGCCTCGCTGCGCGCCTTCGAGGCGGGCCAGAAGGCGATCCAGACGATCGACTCGACGCTCGAGCGTGCCGCCACGCAGGTCGGCACGATCGGCGGCTGAGCCCCCGCGTAGCACGTCCCTACGACGGACGTCCAGGCGCGATTCAAGTCCGGCCGGCGCTGACCGACCACCGGGCTGACCGATAGTGGACCGGCTGGACCGCAAGGAGCGGGGGCCGGGGTTCTCCACGTTTTGACGCACCGGCTGGACCGCAAGGAGCGGGGGCCGGGGCTCCGACACAGGAACCCGATGCTCGAAGGCATGTACACGGCCGCCGCCGGCATGGCGGCGCAGCAGCAGCGTCTCGACGCGCTGTCCAACGACGTCGCGAACGTCAACACGGTCGGCTACAAGCGCCTTCGCGTCGCCTTCCGCGACCTCGTCTACACGCCGTCGGGCCCCGGCGGCCAGGCCGGCGTCATGGAGGGCTCCGGCGCCGCCGCGACCGTCATCGGGCGCGGGCGCTCGGCCGCCGCGCTGAAGCCGACCGGCGAGCCGCTCGACGTCGCCATCAACGGCCGCGGCTACCTCCAGGTCAGCCGCCCCGACGGCGGCGTCGCCCTCACCCGCAACGGCCAGCTCACCGTCGACGTCCAGCGCCGCCTGTGCGCCGACGGCCTGCCGCTCCAGCCGCCGGTGCGCATCCCCGACGGCCTCGAGGAGGGCGACATCGCGATCTCCCCCGACGGCCGGCTGAGCCACGCGGGCGCCGTCTTCGGCCGCATCGAGCTCGTCTCCGTCGCCGCGCCCGACCGGCTGCAGTCGATCGGCGGCAATCTCTACGCCCCGACCGCCGAGAGCGGCGCGCCCGCCCGCGCCGGGGCCGGGACCACCCTGCAGCAGGGCGTCCTGGAGACCTCCGACGTCGACCTCGGCGACGTGATGGCCGACATGATGATCACGCAGCGGGCCTACTCGCTGGCCTCGCGCGCCATCGACATGCAGGACCAGATGGCGCAGATCGCCAACCAGGTGAAGAAGTGACGCCGCTGCCGCCGATCGACCGGCTGGCGCTGCCCGCCGACATCCGCACCTCCGGCCGCGACGTGCAGGAGCGCTACGAGGCCGGCCTCGGCTTCGAGCGCCAGCTCGTCGCGCAGCTGGCCAAGCAGCTCTCGGCCACGGCCGGCGAGACGCTCACCAGCGGCCCGTACGCGCAGCTGCTGCCCGACGCGCTGGCCGACTCGATCGCCGCCGCCGGCGGCCTCGGCCTCGCGCGCACCCTCGCCGACGACACCGAGGCGGCGGCGTGACCGTGCTGGCCGCCACGCCCGTCGCCGGCCTCGGCGCCGCCGTGCTGCAGCACCTCGACGCGCAGATCGCCTCCGCGCGACGGCTGCTCGACGTCGTGCTGCGCCAGGGCGCCGCCATCCGCCGCCAGGATGTCGAGGCGGTCATGAGCTGCATGGCCGAGCTGCAGACCGAGATGGAGCTGCGCGGCCGGCTCGAGCAGCACCGCACCGAGCTGCTCAACCGCGCCGGCGCCCAGCTCGGCGTCGCCGGCCACGCGATCACGCTCGACGCGCTCACCTCGCTCATGGCGGCGCACGAGGTCGGCCCGGCGCGCGAGCGCTCGGCCGAGCTGCGCGGCCTGCTCGCCGAGATCCAGCGCGAGCACACCGTCAACCGCGCGCTGATGCGCCAGGAGCTCGCCTTCCTCGACCACCTCACCCGCCTGCTCTCCGGCGCCGCCGACCTCGGGTACCGCCCGCCGGCCGAGCGCGCCGGGGCGAACCTGCGGGTCGTCGAGACGCCCGCGTCCACCCACCGCGTCCTCAACGTGGAGGCCTGACATGGCGGCCGGGATCTCCACCTTCTTCGGGCTCCAGACCGCGCTGCGCGGCCTCCAGGCCCAGCAGGCCGGCCTGAACGTCACGGCGCACAACATCGCCAACGCCGACACCGTCGGCTACACGCGCCAGAACGCGCAGCTCGAGGCCGTCACCGGCCTGAAGCTCAACGCGGGCGCCCTGGCCGGCGGCGCGGGCGCCTTCCTCGGCGGCGGCGTCGACGTGACCGCCTACCGCCGCGCCCGCGACGCCTTCGCCGACCTGCAGTACCGCACGCAGTCGAGCGTGAAGGGCGAGTCCTCGACGACGGCCCAGACGCTCGAGTCGGTCGAGCTGGCCCTCAACGAGCCGGGCGAGAACGGCATCTCGACGCTGCTGTCGCGCTTCTGGGACTCCTGGCAGGAGGTCGCCAACCACCCGGAGGACGCCGCCACCAAGAGCGCGCTCGTCGTCAACGCCAAGGCGCTCGCCGACGGCATCAAGGCGCTCGACGCCCAGCTCGCGCAGATCCAGGCGCACGCGGCGGACGAGTTCACCGCGCTGACGTCGGTCGGCGGCGACATCCTCGCCAACGCCCAGACCATCGCCCGCCTGAACGCCGACATCAAGGACGCGGTCATGGCGGGCCGCCAGCCCAACGAGCTGCTCGACGAGCGCGACCGCCTCATCGACCGCCTCTCCGAGCTCGGGCAGGTCACCGTCACCGAGCTCGGCAACGGCTCGATCCAGATCGCCTTCGGCAACGTCTCCACGCCGCTGCTCGTCGACGACGAGACGGCATGGGCGCCGACGCCGCCGGCCACCACGCTGTACCCGACGCCCTCGCCCGGCGGCATCATCGGCGCGCTGCAGACGCTCAGCCAGCCCGGCGGCACCCTCGACACCTACCGCGGGCAGCTCGACGCCTTCGTCAACCAGCTCGTCACCGACGTCAACACCGCGCACGGCGCGCCGTTCTTCGACGCCGGCGGCCTGACCGCCTCGACGATCGCCGTCGACGCCGGCATCGCCGCCAACCCCTCGACCGTCCGCACGACGAACGTCGTCGGCAGCCCGGAGGGCGCCAACGACGTCGCGCTCGCCGTCGCCGCGCTGCGCGCCGGCACGGCCGACCGCGGCTACGCCGGCTTCGTGCTCAAGGTCGGCTCCGAGTCGCGCGACGCGCAGCGCCGCACGGCCGCCGCCGAGGCGGTCGTCGCCGCGGCGATGGATCGCCGCTCGGCGACCTCCGGCGTCTCCCTCGACGAGGAGATGGCGAACATGATGCGCTTCCAGCGCGGCTACCAGGCGTCGGCCCGGACGATGTCGACGCTCGACGAGATGCTCGACGTCCTCATCAACCGCACCGGGCGGGTGGGGCTCTGATGCGCATCACGCAGGAGTCGATGAACCGCCGGCTGCTCGGCGACCTGGACCGCCAGCTCAACCGCGTCGACCGCGCCACGCGCGAGATGAGCAGCCAGCGCAAGCTGCTGCGGCCCTCCGACGACCCGGTCGGGGCGCAGCGCGCCGTGCTGACCCGCACCGAGCTGAGCTCGATCGACCAGTACCAGGTCAACATCTCGCAGGCGCGCGGGTTCCTCAACACGACCGACGACGCGCTCACCGAGATGATGGACATCCTGCACCGGGCCCGCGAGCTCACGGTGCAGGGCGCCAGCGACGAGAAGGGCGACGACGCCCGCAAGAACATCGCGCTGGAGATCGACCAGCTCGTCAGCGCGCTCAAGCAGGCCGGCAACACGTCCTACGGCGGCGTCCACGTCTTCGCCGGCACGCTGACCAACAGCCCGCCGTACGACACGACGTCGTCGCCGCCGGTCGACACGTACGCCGGCAACGACGGGATCATCGCCCGCGAGATCGGGCCCGGCATCTCCGTCCAGCTCAACACGCTCGTCGACGACGGCACGCCGCCGCTGCTCGGCTCCGGCGTCCCCGGCGACGGCGGCCTGATCGACACGCTGCGCCGCATCTCCGAGCACCTCAAGAGCGGCACGGTCGCCGACCGCAACGCGCTGCGCACCACCGACCTGCAGGCGCTCGAGGGCAACCTCGACGCCTTCAACAAGGCGCGCGCCGTCGTCGGCGCGACGAGCAACCGGCTCGACGCCGCCGACGCGCGCCTGGCGGCCGCCGAGACCGCCGCCACCGAGCTTCTCTCCGACACCGAGGACGTCGACCTCGCCGAGGCGACCCTCGAGCTGTCAACCGCTCAGTCCGTCTACGAGGCCGCCCTGAAGTCGGGCGCTCTCATCATCCAACGATCGCTTCTGGACTTCCTCTCGTGAAGGTGGAGCGACCGACGCATGGAGGCAGCATGGCAGTGACCCTCAACAGCACCCGCTTCGGGGAGGTGGAGATCCCCGAGGAGGCCGTCATCGAGTTCCCGCACGGGCTCATCGGCCTCGGCGGGAACCGCTACACGCTCCTGGCGCGGAGCGACGACGCCGCGTTCGTCTGGCTGCACTCGCTCGACGACCCGGCGCTCGCCCTGCCGCTGACCAACCCGTGGCGCTTCTTCGACTCCTACGAGGTCGAGATCGCCGACGACGAGGCCAGCCGCCTGGGCATCGAGTCCACCGAGGACACGGCCGTGTACGTCACCGTCCGCGCGGCAGAGTCGTTGGAGGACTTCAGTGCGAACCTCCGCGCGCCGATCCTGGTCTCGAACGGGCTCGGCCACCAGGTCATCAACCAGGCTCCGGACGCCCCGGTCCGGGCTCCGCTCTTCCCGGCGAACGTGGAGGAGCGGGCGGCCTAGACAGCGACACGCCCCGGTGTCGCGCCCGAACCACGATTCCCCGTCTCTTCCAAGGAGGAACTGACCCATGCTCATCATCACCCGACGGCCCGGCGAGAAGATCATGCTGGGCGACGACACCGTCATCGAGGTGATCGAGGTCAGCGGTTCGAGCGTCCGCATCGGGATCGACGCGCCTCGCTCCCTCCCGGTCTACCGGGAGGAGATCTGGCGCTCCGTCAAGGAGGAGAACGCCGCGGCGGCTTCGGCCGACCCGGACGTGCTCCCCGACGACCTGCCCGTCACCAAGTAGCGAAAGGACCTCGACGACTCATGTCCCTGAGGATCAACCACAACGTCCAGGCGATCAACACGCATCGCCAGCTGTCCGGCACCAGCGCCCAGATCTCCAAGGCGATGGAGCGCCTGTCGTCCGGCTACCGCATCAACCGCGCCAGCGACGACGCCGCGGGCCTCGGCATCTCCGAGAAGATGCGCGGCCAGATCCGCGGCCTCGCCCAGGCCGAGCGCAACATGCAGGACGCGATCTCGCTCGTGCAGACCGCCGAGGCGAACCTGGACGAGGTCCACTCGATGCTGCAGCGCATGCGCGAGCTCGCGGTGCAGTACAAGAACGGCACGATGTCGGCGATGAACCAGTCGGCGATCCAGTCGGAGATCCTCCAGCTGGCGTCGGAGATCGACCGCATCGGCTCGCAGGCGCAGTTCAACGGCATCACGTTCCTCGCGGTCAACGGCACCGTCACCTTCCAGGTCGGCGCCAATGACGGCCAGGTCATCACCGTCGCGACGATCTCGCTCAACGGGAAGCTGCCGGCGAACTACTTCGACCTCTCGCAGGCGCAGGCGATCTCGAACATCGACGCGGCGATCGACGCGATCAGCGCGACGCGCGGCGCGTTCGGCGCGGTCCAGAACCGCCTCGAGCACTCGGTGAACGCGTCGAAGGCCTACCAGGAGAACCTGGTCGCGGCCGAGTCGCGCATCCGCGACGTCGACATGGCCGAGCAGATGATCGAGTTCACGAAGCTGCAGGTGCTGCAGCAGGCGGGCACGTCGATGCTCGCCCAGGCCAACCAGTCCACGCAGGGCGTCCTCTCGCTCCTGCAGGGCTAGGCGGTCTCGCAGCACCCGATCTGACCCGGGACCCGACGGAAGCCGGACGATGACGATGCTCGACCGTGTGCGTCGCAGGCCGGCTTCCGCCACCCGGTAAGGCTGCTCAGGTGACGAGCAGGGGCTGAGGCGGGGATCTGGCGACCCCGCCTCAGCCGGCAGCCTTGAAGACCTCCCCGCAGGGCAGGCGCTCGACCTGGACCTGCCAGCGCGCCGCGAGGCTCCACAGCTCCGCGGGCGCGGTCGGGCCGGGCAGGCCGCAGACGGCGGCCACCTCAGGCGCGGCCATCATGCCGAAGCGCCGCAGCGCCTCGAGCACCGACGGCCGGGCATCGCTCGGCTCCGCTCCCGCCGCGCGCGCCGCGGCCGCCCACGCCTCGGGATCGAAGGTGTCGTAGGCCCAGTGCTCGGCCCCGTCGGGCCCGGTGAACCGCCCGCTCGGGAACGAGACGCGCGGATGCTCGCCGCGCAGCTCCGGCGCCACCGTGCGCGCCTCGTCGAGGTCGCGGCCGAACGCCTCGACGATCGCGTTCGAGTCCAGGTCGACCCGGAAGCGCTCGACGTCGAGCCCCGGGACGGTCCGCGCGAGCCCGATCAGGCCGTCGGCGTTGTCGAGCGAGCGGCGCTCGTAGGCGAAGCCCTCCCGCGCGCGCCGCAGGTACGCGGCGTCCAGGCCCTGCTCGGCGGCCGCCTTCACGGCCAGGCACGCCGGGTACGACGAGCGCGGCGGCGCCTCCAGCCAGAGCCGCGGGTCGGCCGGCATCCCGCTGACCGCCGCGGCGTCCAGCCAGTGCCCCAGCGTCGCCTCCGGGTGCTTGAACTGACGTGCGAGGCCCCCCATCACGTAGGTGATCGAGAGGGTGTCGCCGAACTCCACCATCAGCCGGCGGATCGCCGGCTCGGCCGCCCATGAGTACGGGCACGCCGGATCGGTGTATATGGACACATGGACCGCGCCCACCGCGTCAACATAGAGAGCGAGCGATGACGACGCCGGTCGGGACCCTCCTGTCGGACCGCTACCGCCTCGAGGCCCGCATCGGGCACGGCGGGATGTCGACGGTCTACCGCGCCCTCGACACCGTGCTCGAGCGGCCGGTGGCGATCAAGCTCATGCATCGCGAGATCGCCAGCGACTCCGACCAGCTCGAGCGCTTCCGCCGCGAGGCGCGCTCGGTCGCGCAGCTCAACCACCCGCACGTCGTCACCGTCATCGACGCCGGCGAGGACGACGGCACGCCGTACATCGTGCTCGAGTACGTCGAGGGCGAGACGCTCAAGGACCGGATCCGGCGCTTCGGCCGCCTGCCGATCGTCGAGGCGATCGCCTACGCGATCGAGATCGCGCGGGCGCTCGGCGCCGCGCACGAGCGCGGGATCGTCCATCGCGACATCAAGCCGCAGAACGTCCTCGTCGATCAGGAGGGCTCCGCCAAGGTCACGGACTTCGGCATCGCCCGCTCGCTCGAGGAGGAGGGCCTGACCGCCGACGGGCGCGTGCTCGGCACGACCGACTACGTGTCGCCCGAGCAGGCCCTCGGCCACGCGGTCACCGGGCAGTCCGACCTCTACTCGCTGGGGATCGTCCTCTACGAGATGCTCACCGGCGACGTCCCGTTCAAGGGCGAGAACCAGGTCGCCGTGGCGATGAAGCACGTCCGCGAGGAGCTCCCCGACGTGCGCGTCCAGCGGCCCGAGGTGTCCGCCGCGCTCGCGGCGGTGCTCGACCGGGCCACCGACAAGGACCTCGACCGGCGCTACCTCGACGCCGGATCGCTGGCGGCCGACCTCGAGGACGTGCTGGCGATCGAGACGTCGCGCGCCGGCCACGTCACCGGCGAGGCGACCGCGGTGCTCCGCACGCTGCCCGGCGAGACGCGGCGGCGGCTGCCGATCCGGATGCGCGTGCCGCGGGTCGTGGTCGCGCTGGCCCTCGTGCTCGCCGCCGCGGCCGTCGTGGCGGCGATCCTGCTCGCCCGCGACAACGCCGAGCGCGGCACGAAGCCGCCGAACGTCAAGCCGGCCACGCCCGACCTCTCGGTCGTCCAGCTGCGCTCGAACGCGGCCACGGCGTTCGACCCGTTCGGCGACCAGACCGAGCACGACCTGGAGGCCTCGGCGGCGATCGACGACGACTCGGCCTCGACGTGGTCGACGGAGACGTACGAGGCGGGGGTGCTCAACAAGGAGGGCGTCGGCCTCTACGTCGACGCGTCGCCCGGCATCGCGGCGCGCGCCATGGAGCTGCGCTCGCCCACGCCGGGGTGGTCCGGCGCCATCTACGCGGCCGAGGACGGCCCGCCCGAGGACGGGCTCGACGGCTGGACGAAGGTCGCGACGCTCGCCGACGTCAAGCGCAGCCAGCAGGTGCCGCTCGACACCGCCGGGACCAAGTTCAAGTACTACCTCGTGTGGATCACGTCGCTGCCCGACGACGGCGTCGTGGAGATCAGCGACCTGGCGCTGCTGAAGTAGGCCCCCGCTCCGGATCGCCCGACCGTTCGGGCGCCACGCTTCGCGTTCAGGGGATCGAGGCGTAAGCTCACGGATCGGTGGGAGACGAGGTGCTCAGCGAGGCCGGGTGCGGAGCGATCGAGATCGCCGCCCCACCGCAGCAGCGCGTGGAGGTCGACGCCGAGCCGGAGGCGGTCGCGCGGCTGCGCAACGCGGCGCGGGCGTTCGCGCGCGCCCACGGGGCGACCGGGGACCTGCCGGGCGACATCGCGCTCGCGGTCACCGAGGCGGCCACGAACGCGATCCTCCACGCCTACCTCGACCGCGAGCCGGGGACGATCACGCTGATCTGCGAGGCGAGCCGCCACCGGCTGCGCTTCCGCGTCATCGACGACGGGTGCGGCATGCGGCCCCGCCCGGACTCGCCCGGCATGGGGATCGGGCTGTCGACGATCGGCAAGCTCGCCTCCGGCATGGACGTCCGCTCGGGCGACGACGGCGCCGGCACCGAGGTCGCGATCACCTTCGACGCGCCCGGCGTGCGCGGGCCGTTCGCCGCGCCGGCCGACGCGCGCGAGGCGGCGCTGCTCGACGCGGCGAGCCGGATCGCGCAGAGCGCGGCGTGGCCGCAGGAGGGCGTGGAGCGGCTGGCCGAGCTGCTGGTCGGCGAGGTCGGCGACGCGGTCACGGTCGACGTCGTCGACGACGGCGTCCTCCGCCGGCTGTCGGCGCGCGTCGACGGCGACCCCGAGCTGTCGGCCTGGCTCACCGACAGCCTGCCGCCGATGAAGCCCGGCACCGCGACCTGGGACGCGCTCCACGGCCGCTCACCGGCGATCGTGGTCCACGACCCCTCGCGGCGGCGCCCGATGCACGGGCCCGGCGAGCGTCTCGGGCTCGACTGGTGGGTGGCCTGCGCGCTGCCGGATCGCAACGGCCGGGCGCTGGGGATCGTCGGCATCGGCGGCCGCGGCGGGCGGCGGCCCGTGCCCGACGACCGCACCGTCGCGCTGATCGCCGAGGTCGCCGAGCGCGCCGCGGGCGGGCTCGCGCAGGCGCGCGTCGTCGACGACCTGCGCGCCACCCGGCGGCGGCTGGAGGGCATCCTCGAGGCGCTGACCGAGGCGGTGACCGTGTCGACCGCCGACGGCCGCGTCGTGTGGGCCAACCAGGCGGCCGCGGAGATGCTGGGCGCCACGACGCCCGACGCGATCGTGAGCGCCTCGCCGGGGAGCGTGGCCGCGGCCTACGCGATGACCG
>DASTRJ010000164.1:0-44071 GCA_035761245.1 Capillimicrobium sp.
CGGCGCTCGTCGCGGCGATGCGGAAGTAGTAGGTCGTGTTCGGCGCGAGGCCCGTGGCGGTGCCGCTCACGCGGCCGCCGTTCTCGAGCGTGCCCGAGGCGACGACCGTCGTGTAGTTGCCCGACGAGGTGCCGAGCTGGATCTGCCACGAGACGGACGCCGCGCCGTTCGCGGCGACCGTGCCGGAGAGGTCGGCGCTCGTGTCCGTGACGTTCTGCACGACCGGGGCGGTCGCGGTCGGCGCCGGGCAGTACGGCGCGACGCACGCGGCAGATGCGCTCCCCGCCGCCACGGCGAGCAGCGCGACCGTGCTGGTGAGCGCGGTGGCGAAGAGTCGCTTCATGTGATCCTCACTGATCGTTGAGAAGGGTTGCGAGAGGGCATCCGGCCCGCTTGCTCGTCCTTGTCTACGGACGGGCGCTGCGAAAGCTGACGCGAGTGGTCACATCCCTCGCCGGGCGAGCATGTAGGGGACGGTGCGGACGAGGAGCTTGATGTCCGACCACAGGCTCCAGCCGGCGACGTAGAGGTAGTCGATCTTCACCATCTCGGCCAGCGGGATCTTCGCGGAGCCGAGGATCTGCCAGTGGCCGGTCATGCCGGGCGTGAGCGCGAGGCGCCGCCGGTCCCAGCCCGTGATCTGCTCGTCCTCGTCGACCACGAGCGGCCGCGGGCCGACCAGGCTCATCTCGCCGCGGACGACGTTGATGAGCTGGGGCAGCTCGTCGAGCGACGTGCGGCGCAGGAGCCGGCCGATGCGCGTGATGCGCGGGTCGTCGGCGATCTTGAAGAGGCCGTCGGCCTCGTTGTGGGCGCGGAGCTCGGCCTTCATGGCGTCGGCGCCGTCGCACATCGTGCGGAACTTGAAGATCCGGAACTCGCGCCCGTCGCGGCCGATGCGCGTCTGCCGGAAGAAGACCGGCCCGGGGCTGTCGAGCTTGATGGCGATCGCCAGCGCCAGCATCGCCGGCCCGGCGACGAACAGGCCCAGCAGCGACCCGGCGAGGTCGAAGCTGCGCTTGACGAAGCGCGACGAGCGGGTGAGGCCGAAGCGGCGCACGCCGAGGACCGGCAGCCCGAACAGGTCGTCGTAGACGACGGACGAGCCGACCACCTCGAGGATGCGGGGCAGGAGCGAGACGCGGACGCCGAGGCCCTTCGCCGCCCGGATCATCTCGAGGGTCGAGTCGCCCTCCGAGACGGCCGACGCGATGACGATGCGATGGACCTCGAGCTGCTCGCAGACGCTCTTGAGGATCTGGAACTCCTCGCCGTGGACCGGGCCGTTCGGCCAGTCGTTCAGCGAGAGCCGCCCGACGAGCGTGGCCCCGGTCGGGTTGTCGGCCACCTTGGCGCGGAGCCGGCGATACGAGGTCTCGTCTCCGATGACGAGGATCCGCTCGGCCGGCGCGAGGTGCTGCGCGGCCTGGCGGGCGAGCGCGCGGCCGAAGAAGGTCAGCCCGAAGATGGTGAACCACATCACCAGGACCTGCGCCTTGCCGAGCGAGCCGGTGATGAAGACCCCGTCGAGGAGCCAGAACGCCAGCGTGTAGGCGGTCGCGAGCTGGAAGAGCCGCGGCGCCTCCTCGACCGTGGTCTTGCGGATGAGCAGCTCGTCGCGGTCGTAGAGCCCGATGAGCTTCGAGGCGAGCACGATGAGCGGCAGGCTCAGGAAGCCCGCGAGGCGGAGGTGGTCGTCGCCGAAGACCGAGACGATCAGCAGCAGCGCGGTGGCCGCGGCGATGAGGTCCGCGGCGCCGAGGAGGCGGCGGTAGAGGCCTTCGCGGCGAGCGAGCGCGGGAGCGCCGTCAGCTTCCGTGAGCGGCTGGAGCAGCGGCGTGCGACGGGCCGTCTCGGCACGCCGTGGCAGCTGCGCGTCGGCAACAGGGATGGGGAGGGTGTGGGCTTCCAACGAGAGTCTGTGCGGCGGAGCGTCCGTGCCGGCGGCAACCGGCTCTCGCGGCGAGATTCCGCTTCTCGGCTTCTGCGAGCTCGCCGTCCTTGTGAACGACGCGTGAGGGAACTATCTCCCCAAGTCGGCGCGGGGGACATCGACCATGTGTCCAGAAACATCACGATCCGCTCAGCCAGGCTGGCTCAGCCGGCGATCACGGCGTGTCCGGAAGCGACACGTAGCTCGCCACGCGGGCGCGATACGGACCGTCGCGGCGCCTGGTGCTGACCTGGAACACCTGGCGCTCCCTGACCCGAAGCGACGCGACGCCGTGCCACGTCCCGTGACGCCGAAGCTCGACGACGAGACGGCCGGCCGACGGAGCGACGCCCCATAGGCGAGTCCGCTGCCCTACCTGCTGCGCGACGAACGGGAAGGCGAACGCGCGGGCTGACGGCTTCGCACGTCCGTCGGCGAAGTACGTCCCGGACTGGTACGTCGTGTCGTAGCTCGGATCGGGACGCTCGTCGCCGACTCGGAACCACATCACGGTCGACGCTCCCTGCCTCCACAGCAGGCGGAAGGTCTCGGCGAGCCACCGGGCCTGTCGGCCGAGCGAGATGCCATCGGGGTCCGGAGGATCGGTGTCCCAGGAGACCTCGGTCGCCCACAGCTCCTTGGGCCCGGCGGGCAGCACATGGCCCAACCGCTCCGCGCGCCGAAGCGGCCGGACCAGCTTCGCAAGGTCCGGGATCGACACGTCGTCTGGGTTGAGAGCCGCACGCGTCGGCTTGCCGACCGAGTACGGGTGGTGGTCGAGCACGTCGAGCCGAGCGGGCTCAGCGCAACGGCTCGCGTCGAGCTGGGCGTTGCGGAAGCACAGGAGCTCCCGGATGAATCGCGCCGGCGGCATGCGGTCGCCTCCCGGCGCTGGGTCGCCGTAGGGCGCGGTTCCGGCGGCGACGACGAGCGCGTCGTCGGTGACGGACCGGATTCCCCGGTAGAAGCTGTTGAGCAGCTCCCGGTAGAGCGAGGGGCTCGCGGGTTCGAGCCGCCCGTGGCGCCGGGTCCACTGCGGCGCCAGGTAGAGGCTGAGGTTGGGCTCGTTCCAGCCCTGGTAGGCGTGAACGCCCGGCAGAGCTGACCCTGGGGCGTTCGGGTCGGGGTACTCGCCGCTGTAGCGCCGCGCCAACGCTCGGGCCAGCTCGCCGAAGGCGACCGGGTCCGGACGCCACGAGCCGGGAGCTGCCTGCGCCGGCCGGTTGCCTCCCTCCGCCCATCGTGGCGCGCCCGTCACGGTCAGCAGGACACGAAGGTGGTTCGCTGCGGCGCTTCGCACCGCAGCGTCGAGGAGACCGAAGTCGTACGCCGGATCGCTTGGATCGGCTGCATCCGCCGGCTGTGTGGGAGCCAGGGCGCTCCATCGTGGAGCGATGCGGACGATGTCGGCGCCACTCTGTGCCGCTCGCGCCAGCCATGCGGCGGGGTCGGTCTCCGGCCGCATGAAGCTCGGATCGAGATACCCGGTGTCGAGCGTGCGAGAGGCGGCGGCCTCCGAGGCGGCGCCCGCTGACACGACGACCAGACACGTGAGCACGGTCGCCCCACGCCCGAGGATGCGAAGCATCCCGGCAGCGTAGGCGCGTGCTCGTCGGGGACACGTCGGTGGGTCGTGGGATGTCAGCCTCGCCACCGTTCCGCCGTACATCTCGGCGTGTCGCGTTTGACGATCGCCGTCCTCGTTGCTGTCGCCGTCGCAGCACCGGGTGCTCCCGCGTCGGGGCAGACGACCGCGCCGCCAGGGAACGCCGGCGTCGACCAGTACCTGGAGACCGTTCCGGATGCAGGCGGCGCGCGTCCCGCCAACGCTCCGAACGGGTCGAGCGACCGTCGCACGGTGACGCCATCGGATCAACGGCGGCTGAGACGTCTCGGTGTCACGGGCGAGGAGGCAGCCGCCGTGCTCGCGTCGGGGGCGCCTCCCCTCGCGGGTTCCGAGGCGACGGCCGAGCCCAGCGACGACGTGGCTCACGCAGATCGAGCCGGCCGTCCACCCGACGGCTCCGGCCGACCGGCTGACGGCGCCTCTGCGACGGCCGAGCGCCCGGCGAGCGCCGCGTCGTCGGCTCTCGATGCTGCCGTGACAGGGGCCGGCGAGGGTGGGATGGGAGCGGCGTTGCCGCTGCTCCTCGTCGCCATGACGATCGCAGCGATCGGCATGACGCTGGCGCGGAGGCGTCGCGCGTGACGTCGTACGTCGTCGCCCGCGACCGCCGACGCCTGCTGAGCGGAGCCCGTGCCGGGAACCTCGAGGTGGTCGCAGCCCAGGCCGCGGCCTGCGTGCTCGTCGTCTACCTCGGCCTGCGCGGCGGCGGGTTCGACCCGGTTGTCCGTGGCGAGGTCGGCGTCGTCGTCTGGTGGGCCGTCCTGCTCGGGTCGGTGAGCGGGCTGCTGCCTCTGGCGCGCGCATCGCGTGTCGCATGGTTCGCGGTCGCGCTCTTGACCGCGTTCGCGGCATGGACGGCGCTGAGCGTCATCTGGACCGAGAGCCAGGAGCGGACGGTTGCCGACCTCGGGAAGGTCGCGGCATACGCTGGCGTCCTCGTCCTGGCGGTGTCCGTCGCAGCGCGGGGACACGGTCGCGCCCTGCTCGGCGGCGTAGCCACCGGCATCGGCGTGATCGCGGTGCTCGCGGTCCTGTCGCGGCTGGCCCCGAGTTGGTTCCCGGCACAGGATCACGCGGCGTTCCTGCCGACCACCGCGCGGCGCCTCGCCTACCCGCTGAACTACTGGAACGCACTCGCGGCGCTCATGGCGATCGGGATTCCGCTTGTCCTGCTCCAGGCGCTCACCGCTCGTCACCTCCTCACCCAGGCGCTGGCCGCGGGCTCGGTGCCGGTGCTCGTGCTCTGTGCGTGGCTGACCGGCTCGCGCGGCGGCGCCCTCGCCGCGGGTGCCGCCATCGTGGCGCTCATCGCGCTCTTCCCGCGGCGTCTCTCGCTCCTCGCCACGGTGGCGGTCTGCGGCGCCGGCTCGGCGCTGGTCGTGGTCGCCAGCAGCCAACGGCCGGATGTGGAGCGAGCCGCGGTGAGGTCGCTCTCGGGCGATGCGGCCACGTTGCTGATCGTGCTTGCGATCGTCTGCGTCGGCGTCGCGCTGCTGCGGGTCGCACTGGCCCTCGTCGAGCGCTACGTGGAGCCGCCGATGGCGCTCCGCGTGGCGGCGCCAGGGAGGCGCGGGCGCCTGGTCGTGACGCTGTTGGCCGGGATGGTCGCGGTCGTCGTGGCGCTCGCCGCGGGGCTGCCCCAGTGGGTCGGCGACCAGTGGACGGAGTTCAAGCAGCCGATCCCCGAACGGAGCATCACGACCGGCGATCCGGCCAGCCGGTTCGCCACCGCGAACGGCAATGGCAGGTACCAGCTCTGGGAGAGTGCGATCGACGCCTACGAGACCCGGCCGTGGGGCGGGATCGGGTCCGGGACCTTCGAGTTCTGGTGGGCGCGTCATGGGAGCGAGGCGGCGTTCGTGCGCGATGCGCACTCGCTCTACGTCGAGACGCTGGCCGAGCTCGGCCTGATCGGGTTCGGGATCCTGCTGGCGTTCCTCGTGGTGGTCGTCGTCCGGGGCGTGGAGCGCTCGCGCGTGAAAGGGCCGTGGGAGCGCCAGGCGACGGCCGCTGCCGGGACGGCGGCGGTCGTGGCGTTCGCCATGTCGGCGGCCCTGGACTGGACGTGGGAGATCGCGGTCGTCCCCGTGTCGGTCCTGGTCGTGGCAGCCGCAGTGCTGACGCTGGGGGGCGGCGAGGAACCCGGTCTGACCGTACGACCTCGTGTCGCACGGCTGGTCGTGGTCGGGCTCGCGATCGCAGCGATGGTCGCGGTCGTGGTGCCGCTGTCGGGCACGGCGGCGTTGCGCGAGAGCGAGCGTCTCGTCACGGTGGGCCAGCTCGATCGTGCGGATGCCGAGGCGATCTCCGCGCGGCGCGTGCAGCCCTATGCGGGGAGTCCTCGTCTACAGGAGGCGTTGATCGACGAGCGTCTCGGAAGGTTCGACGCCGCCCGCGTCGCCGCGTTGCAGGCGACCCGGCGTGAGCCGACGAACTGGCGCACGTGGTTCATCCTCGCGCGCATCGAGGCGGCGCGCGGTGACGCCCGCGCCGCGCTGTCCGCCTACGATCGCGCGAAGGCGCTCAACCCTCGATCCGGCATCTTCACCGCACGATGAGACCCGAGGACCTTCGATCGGACCTCGATCCCGCGCTCGACGAGACCGAGATCGCCGCGCTGATGTCCCTCGGGGAGCGCCTTCGCACCGAGCGCCCGATCCCGCCGCCTGCCTTCCGCGGCCGTCTCGGCCGTCTCTTGGCCTCTCGCAGCGCGCTGCCGCCGCGTCCCGTGCGCCTGTGGCGGTGGGTCGCCGCGAGCGCGGCTGGAGGAACGAGCCTGCTGGCGGTCGCGCTGGCGTCAGTGCTCGGCGCCGGACCGCTGGCCTCGTGACGGCTCCAGCTCGTCGCGCAACCGTCTGAGCGCGCGGGACAGCAGCTGCTGGACGTTGGCGAGCGACAGCCCCAGCATTTGCG
The DNA here is from genome assembly GCA_035761245.1 of Capillimicrobium sp. Lineage (GTDB taxonomy): Bacteria > Actinomycetota > Thermoleophilia > Solirubrobacterales > Solirubrobacteraceae > Capillimicrobium. Next base: position 6,474 of record DASTRJ010000164.1, read on the forward strand.
CGATCTCAGGGCCCGTCAGGTCGGCGCCGAAGCGCAGAGCGATGACTTCGCGGCTGCGGTCGCTGAGCCGCCCGAGGGCGTCGGCGAGCTCGGGATCGAGCGTCCCGGCCGGCAGGCCTGGCCCCGCGACGGTGGCGCTCGTCTCGTCGAGCTCGTCGTGCAACCCGGACCGATCGGAGCGGTGATGGTCGATGACGAGATTGCGCGCGATCGTGAGCAGCCACGTGCGTACCGATGCGCGCTCCGGGTCGTAGCGATGCCACGATCGCAGCGCCCGCTCGAACGTGAGCTGCGTGAGGTCTTCGGCGTCCGCGCGGGATCCCGTGCGGTAGGCGACGAACGCGTAGACGTCCCACACGTGCTCTTCGTAGACCTCGGAGAACGCCGGGACCATTGGCGCGGGATTCTGGTGGTTCGCCCGCCGTGGTGCGGCTTCGGCCGGCCAGCCCCGGAACGCGCACATCCCGGCCGATGAGGGAACATGGAGCAAATGGCGGCGGATCATCACGTTCCCGGCGAAGCCCGGCGGCTCTCGATCGCCATGGTCGGCCTGCGTGGCATCCCGGCGACCTACGGCGGGGTGGAGAAGGCGGTGGAGGGCCTCTCGGTCGAGCTCGCGAAGCGCGGGCACCGTGTGACCGTGTACGCCCGCGAGGCGTACTGCGACACGGCGATCGAGTCGTATGAGGGGGTCCGCCTGCGCTACCTGTCGCAGATCAACACCAAGCACCTCGAGGCACTCAGCCACACGGCGCTCGCGCTCGCGTCGATCCTGCGCGACGGCGGCCACGATCTCGTGCACTTCCACGCCACGGGGCCGGCGCTCATGTCGTTCGTGCCGCGTCTCCGCGGCATCCCCACGGTCGCCACGGTGCAGGGCCTGGACTGGCGGCGGGAGAAATGGGGCCGCGGCGCGACGCGGGTGCTCCGCGTCGCGGCGTACGCCTCAGCCAGAGTGCCCACGCGGACGATCGTCGTGTCGCGAGAGCTGCAGCGCCATTTCCGCGCCGAGTACGCGACGGAGACGATCTACATCCCGAACGGCGTCGACATCCACGAGCTGGGGGCAGGGACGCCGGTCGAGGACCTGCAGCCGGATCGCTACATCCTCTTCCTCGGCCGGCTCGTTCCCGAGAAGCACGTCCACACGCTCATCGCCGCATATCGCCAGACGACGCTCGACCTCCCCCTCGTCATCGCCGGACCGTCGTCGCATTCCCAGGACTACGTGGCATCGCTGCACGAGCTCGGGGCGGGGGACGAGCGGATCCGCTTCGTCGGGCCGCGCTACGGCGACGAGAAGGCGTGGCTGCTGCGGAACGCTGCGGTGTTCGTCCAGCCGTCGAGCATCGAGGGGCTGCCGATCGCTCTCCTCGAGGCGCTGGGCTGCGGGGCGTTCCCGATCGTCAGCGACATCCCGGAGAACCTCGAGCCGGTGACCACGGAGGACGGGCGTCTCGGACTGGAGTTCCCCGTCGGCGACGTGTCGGCGCTGACCGATCGCCTGCAACAGGCGGTGGGTCGGCCGACCCGGCAAGCCGAGGGCGAGCGGCTCAGCCGGCACGTCGCCGCGACGTACGACTGGCCACGCATCGCCGAGCGGACCGAGGCGGTCTACTACGACGCGATCGCCGCAGGCGCGCGATCGGCCACCGCGGCAGTCGCTGAGCCGTAGACCCTCATCAGCGCGTCGTAGTGGCCATCCGCCGAGTTCTCTCGGATGGTTCGCTCCCACCCGTGCTCGACCAGCGACCGCCGGAGGTCCGGCGAGTCGAGCAGCCGGGTGATGGAGGCCGCGAGCGCCGATGGGTCCGAGGGATCGAACAGCAGCCCGTCCTGGTCGTGATCGACCATCTCGAGGTGGCCGCCACGATTCGAGCAGATGACGACGGTGCCGGCCGCCCGGGCCTCGACGATGCTCATCGGGTAGTTCTCCTCCCAGACGCTCGGTACCACCACGGCGAGGGCTCGGCGCATAAGCCCGGCGACCTCTTCCCGTGGCAGCGTGCCGAGGTACTTCGCACGCCCGGCGGTGTGGAGGTGCTCGACCCGCGGTTGCAGCGGTCCCTGGCCCGCGATGAGGAGGTCGACGCGGCGGTCCCACGCCTCGAGCGCCGCCTCGAGGACGGCGATGCCCTTGACCTCCTCCAGCCGGCCGGCGAACAGGACATATGGCCGATCCGAGTTGCCGGGAGCGGGCGCGGGCAGCGCCGGACGCTCGTTGAGGAAGTTCGGGACGACGTGGATCCTGTCGGCAGGGACGTACGTCGCAGCCAGGTCGGCCAGGAACGCGCTCGGGGTGATGACGGCGTCGGCCTTCGCGTATGAGCGCCGTGCGCGGGTGAGGACCGCCTCGGCGGCGGCGAGCGCGCTTCCGCCGAGCGAGCCTTTGATGCAGCGGTGCTTGACTGCGTGCCACGGGAGATGCCCGACGCAACGTCGACAGGGAGCGTGGTCGGTGAACAGGTCGTACGAGGGGCACACGACCTTGTAGTCGTGGAGCGTCAGCACGACCGGCACCCGCTGAGCGACGAGCTCGTCGATGACCGAAGTGGTGAGCTGGTGGTAGATGTTGTGCAGGTGTGCGAGCTGCGGCCGTCGCGCCGTGACGAGTGCGCGGATCGCTCTCCGTGCGGCCGGTGAGTAGACCGACGACGCCGCGCTTCTCACCCGCGTGAGACGTCCCGCACCCTCCACGTACGTCCGTGCAGGCGCGAAGAACGCCGCGTCCGGCGACGGCAGGTTCTGCGGATCTCGCATCGCGAAGTCGACGATCTCGTGGCCGCGCCCGCGCAGCAGCTCGCGCTCCTGGAAGAAGACCGTCTCGGCCCCGGCGCGGGGATAGAAGAACTTGTTAGCGAGGAGAATCCGCACGAGCGAAGCGGCTGACGACGAAGTCGTAGAACTCCTCGATCGACGCCGGCGCGTCGACCGGCGCCGAGCTGGCGAAGACGCCGTCGCGCTTGTGCCCGCCCGAGATCCGCCGGTGGTTGACGTCCGGGCCGAAGAGACCGCCGTACAAGCCGAAGTCGACTCCGTAGCCGTCCTTCATCCTGAACAGGATCTCGGGATAGCGGTCGATGCGGGCACCGTCGACGACGTCCTCACGATCGTGGATCCACTCGAAGACGCCCTCGCCGGTCTGCGGGTCGCGAACCGCCTCGAGCGCACGCCGGACGGCCGCGCGGTTCTCCGGCGTGTCGTGCAGCACCTCGACGCCGGAGTGCTGGTTGCGTCCGAACGTCCGCGAGACGCGAGCTGTGGAGCGCGACTCGCTCGATGAGAACGAGCTGTACTTGAGGCTCTTCCGGTTCGGGAGCCTGCGAGCCAGCTTGTAGGCCTCCTCCTCCCGACCGATCTCGTAGACCGTGCGCAGAACCGACTTCTTCGCCCGCTCGAGGACATAGCTCTTGAGGCGCGCGGTCGGCGACTCGGGCACTGCGACGAGCCCTGCCCGACGGAGCACCTCGTCGACGTAGAGCATGCGACGGCAGCGCATCCCGTGTCCGTGGTCGCTGAGGATCACGACGTGCCCGTGCTCCTCGAAGCGCGCCGCGATCTCATCGATCGCCTGATAGCCGCGCAGCGCCGAGTCCTCGTGATCGTTCGGGCCCGGGTACGTCGGGTCGGTCGGGTCGATGAAGCGCCAGACGAAGTGCTGCAGGCGATCGATCGTGAGGATGTTCATGAAGAACAGGTCCACCGAATCGCGCTGGAGCAGCTCGAGCCCGAACTCGGCCTGCGCACGGGTCTCGGCGAGGGTCTCCTCGACGAACGGCCCGATCGTGTCGCGGGTCGGGAACGTCACGATCCCGCCCAGCTCGGGCGCCTCCGGAAGCTCGTCGGGCGCCGCTCCGGTGACCGACAAGGTCCCGTCGACGAACACCGGCCCGGACACCATGAGGCCGTTGACATCCCACGCCGGGTACGCCATGAACGGGTTCACGACGCACACCTTCAAGCCGCGGCGGCTTGCCTCGTCCCAGAACGTGTTGCCGGGGAGCCGCTGGGCGGCGTCGTCGGTCGCCTTGCCCGGCGCGTCGTCGAGATAGTCGATCGCGTCGAGGCAGCCGTGCTCAGCCGGGCCGACGCCGGTGAAGATCGTCGTCCATGCGGGAATGGAGTCCGGCGGGAAGATCGATCGCAGCGGCCGGAGGCTCGGCCACCGGCTGAGCGTCGGCAGGGCGTCGCGGTGGTCGTCGACGAACTCCCAATCGAGGCCGTCGACGCCGAGGATGATGAGAGGCCGCGTCATGACGCTGAAAGCGCTCCTTCGTCGAGTCCCATGAGCCGCTCCAACACCGCGGTGAGGTCGTTGGCCACCTCGTCGACCTCCCGGCCCGCATCGATCGTCACGGCGCCGTGGCGAGCCTCGACCTCGCGGTACAGGCGCCGGCGGTCCGTGAGGTACAGCGGGTCGAACGATTCCGGCTTGCGGGCATGGGCGACCGCCTCGTCGACGTCGAGCACCACGAGCGCATCGACATCGGGCAGGACGCGATTCACGATCGCGGGCATCTTGCCGAGCTCCTGCCCGAACGAGAGGTCGACGAGGACGTCGTGCCAGTAGCGATCGAGCAGGAGCACCTGGCGGCGGGCGCGCGCACGTCGTACCCGCGGGGCGATGCGGAGCGCGTAGTCGACCACCATCGTCCACCGCCACCCCGTGTTGATCAGCGGGTTGGCCAGGAGGCGTCTCCGCAGGCCCCTGCGCGTCACCGCTCGATCCTCAGCCGCGCTCGCGGCGGATCGGTTCGGGTTGCTGGAGCGCCGGCTCGAGAGGGCATCGAGCAGCTTGATCGCCGGCTTGGCCAGGAAGGGATCCCAGCGACACCAGAGCACTTCGGCATCGATGCCTCGCCGGTCGAGCTGGCTGCGGAGCCGCTCGATCTGCGTGCTCTTGCCTGCGCCGTCGACGCCGGTGATGGCGACCGTGAGCGCCCGTCCGCGGCGAATCGGAGGCGTCAGCGCGAGCTCGACGTCGCGGCGGATGCGCTCGAGCGTGAGCGATCGGATCGCGTCGGGGGGTGACACCGGCGGACGATGCAGATGCCTGGCGATCTCGCGTCGCATCCGCTCGGGCTCCGACCACGCGACACCGTCGTCGTCGGCGAAGAGATCCGGCAGGGCGCCGAAGCGCGTGGCGATCACCGGAAGCCCGCAGGCTCGCGCCTCCAGCACCGACAACGGGACCTCGATCGAGCCTCGTGCGTGCTCGACCGGGAAGACGTAGAGATCGGCCGCCTGGTACGTCGCCTCGACGTTCGGCAGGAACCTGCGGACGACCGTGACTCCGGCGGTCTCCAGCCGCCGCCTCAGCGCGGCATCGGGCTCGGTCGAGGTGCTCGCGACGAGGACCACGTGGCAGTTCCCATCGCTCGCTACGTCGCCGAGGAGCTCGAGGTTGCGTGAGGCCTTCAGGTGCCCGACGTGGAGGGCGATGGGCTTGTCGGTCGGGAGCCCAAGCTCCCGTCGAAGCTCGTCTCGGTCACCGGAAAGCGGACGGAAGCGAGTGTGGTCGATGGCCGGCAGGACGACCGCTTCGCGTTCGGCGAGGCCTCCGACAGCCCGTCGAAGCCGGTCGGAGGCGTAGAGCGCGATGTCGGGGCGAAGCGGACCCGGCGGGCCCAGCGGACGGTCGTCGGCCTGGAGCACGCAGATCGCAGTCGCGGCCCGGGGCGTCAGCGCCGACAACACGCGGAGGCGCAGGAGCGACTTCGCCGTGAGCCCGGAATAGGGGACGTAGAGGATGGCGTCGGGACCGAGTCGCGACAGCCGCCACGCCAGCTTCGGGTTGAGCGCTGCGACGCGCTCGTCGCCGCGCGGTGTGATCTGCACCACGTCGTGATGAGACCCGAGCGCCTCTCGCACCTGCCGGACGAAGATGCGCATCCCCTCGTCGGGGCTCCCGCGGAGCTCGGTGACGATCGCCAGCCTCATCGCGAAGCGCCAGTCGACGCGCGAGCGCGGCGCTCACAGCAACGGTCGAACACCGGCGGGCGGGCCACGATCGCGAGCATCATCAGAAGGTCGGGAACAATAGAGCCACCGCTCACGGTGGCCTCATCGGCGGATCAGCCGCGTCTCCTGAACGCCGCCGCCATCTCGCCGTAGTCAGGGAGTCGTACGAATGAGGCAATTGCGACGAGAGCGAGGCTGCCCACGGCGACAGACGCGCCGGCCGCAGCAATCTCCGGCAGTCCCCCGGCGAGCGAGAACGTCAACCACCCCGCCAGCACGCCGGCCAGCACAGCGATCCCGAAGCGGATGGCGAACCCTCTGAGCTCGCGCACGATCGCGCCTTTGCTGGCCGCCCCGCTCACGATGAGGACGCTGCCGATGGTTCCGTGGACGATGGCGGTCGAGATGCCGATGCCCGCGACGCCCAGCGGACCCACGAGAGCGGCGTTCAAGCCGGCGTTCGCGAGCAGACCGAGCATTGCCAGGCGTGCGGGCACCCACGGCTTCTGACGACTGAGCCACGACCGCGTGGCAACCATCGAGAGCCCAAGCGCCGGCAGGGCGAACGAGACCCCGATCAACGCGTCCGCGGTCAGAGCGGTGCTGGCGGCGTCGAACTCGCCCCGCTCGTACGCGATCCGAACGAACTCCGTGGCGAAGCAGCCAGTGGCGACCGCAAGGGGTACGAGGATCACGGCTTGCAGTCGGGTGGCGCGCATCACCTCGCGGTCGAAGGCCGCGCCACCCGTGATCGCCTCGCGCACCATGTTCGGTAGCGCGACGATCCCGATGGCCATCGCGAACACCCCGTACGGGACCATCACGAGGCGAAAGGCCTTGTCCAGGGCGGCCGGTCCCCCCGTGCCTGCCAGCGTGCTGAACGCCACGTCGACGACCCCGGACAGGCTTGCGAGGCCAAGCGAGAACATGACCGGCACCGCAAGGCCACCGACCCGCCTGAGCTCGCGCCATGGCACCGGGCGCGTAGCGATGCGCGGGCCGCGATAGCGGCGTGCAGCCACGATCAAGTACACGCCCTGGCCGACGTAGCCGAGCGCGAGCGTCACCGCGACCGCCTCAGCTGAGCTCGTGCCCACCAGGAGCAGCACGAGGATCGGCACGTTCGACACGAAGGCACCCGCACCGACGGCGGCGAACCCGCGGTGCGCCGTGAGAAACGCCGAGCTGGCTGCCAGCACCCCGTTGATGCACACGGCCGGCAGCATGAGCTTCAGCAGCGGCGCCGCCTCGACCGCGAAGGCATCTCCCTCGCCTGGGGCCGTCAAGCGAACGATGCTGTGCGCGGCGATCAACATCGCGCCCGAGACTGCGACGAGGAAGAACGTGGCGAAGGCGGCGGTCCACATGGCGACTCGTGTGGCCTGCTGATCGTCGCCTTGCTCGAGGAGACGTCCCAGCCGCGGAACGAGCGCGCCCTGGGCGACGTCCTCGGACACCAGCGAACGTGCAAGGTTCGGGACGGTCTGTGCGACGACGAGGGCGCTGCCCGTTGCGGTGGTGCCGAAGGTCTTCGCGATCAGCGCCTCGCGCACGAACCCCGCGAGGCGCGAGAGCAGCGTCAGGATCCCGATGATTCCCGAGGCCCGCAGGAACGCGCGCTGCGATCGCTCGCGAGATTCCGCGACAGAGGCCACCGGTCAGCTCAAGTCAGACGGGGCTGTGTGCCGCGGTGAGACGGAACCCACGGTCCCGACGAGCGGATGAGCGGCCGGGAGCCCGTCGAGAACATGCGCTCAACTTACCCTAGGTATCTTCACGCGCCTTGCCGCGCCTCCCGAACGCTCAGCTCCGCCTCGGCGCCGTGGTCGTCTCGTACAACAGCGCTGACGTGCTGCCCGGCGCGCTGCGGGCGCTCGACGCATCGGCGCAGCGAGCCGCCGATCGTCTGACGCTTCCGGTGCCGGTCGTCATCGTGGACAACGGCTCGCCATCGGCGGGTGCCGTAGACGCCGCTGGTCCGCTCTCGGCGCTTGACGTCCGCGTCGAGCACGTCGGTGAGAACCTCGGCTTCTCACGCGGCGTGAACCACGGTCTGACGGTTCTGCCGGCGCTCGACGCGGTGCTGCTGCTCAACCCCGACACCGTCCTCGACGCCGCGGCGCTCGGGCACATGGTCGACGCGATGCGGTCGACCGGCGCTGCGCTCGTCGGGCCCCTTCTCGTCGACGAGACCGGCGCGCCCCACGGCGCTTCGGAGCGACCGTTTCATTCGCTGCGCCGGGAGCTTCAGCGGCAGCTCGCTCCGTGCACCATCCGGACTCGCCCGGCGGGCGCCGAAGCGCTCGCCACGGGCCGCGCACGGGCGCTGACCGGCGCATGCCTTCTCGTCGAAGCTGCGTTCCTCAACTCGGTCGGCGGATTGGACGATGAGATAGCGATGTACCTCGAGGACATCGAGCTCGCATGGCAGGCGCACGACGCCGGGCGGCCGGTGGTGTTGTGTCCTGACGCTCGCTGCTACCACGATCTTGGGGGCAGCAGCGAGGGGGCCAACTTCGAGAGCTCCGATGCGCTTCACCTGACGCTGCTCGCGGCGAGGGTTGAGTTCGTCAGGCGCCGTGTCGGCGGTGCGGGAGCCCTCTCCATGCGTGCGCTCTTCGCGCTCGGGGCGGTTCTGCGCATCGTGGCGAGTGCTCTCCTTCGGAGTCGCCGGCGCATCCAGCGCCACGTCACGGTGCTCCGTTGGGCCATCAGCAGCGGACGGGCACCGGCATGGCCTCCGGCCTAGGCGCTGCTCGCCCGAAGCTTCGGCGCCTTTCCGCGCTGCCAGGAGCGGCCGTCGTCGCGGGCTGTGTGGCGGCGACCGGAGTCGCTGCAGCAGAGGTTGCCGACTGGGAGCCGCTCGATGCGATCTCCGACCGACGCCTTGCTCTTGCGTGGAGTTGCGCCGGCGTGGTGCTCTTCGGGTGGCTTCTGCTTCGCCGGCTCGCACACCGCCAGCGCCCGGGCTTCCTCGGTCCGATGGCGGTGCAGTTCTACTTCCTGCTCCTCTTCCTCGGCGTCGCTTCGCACAGCTTGCTTCGGCTGCTTGCCGATCGCGGCGTCCCCGTCGCCGCCACGCAGACGTTCCCGGACGATGCGTTGGTCGGGCGCGCCTTTGCCCTCGGTCTCCTCGGCGGCGCCGTCTTCGCCATCGGGGTCGCGGTCGGCCGGACCCGTAGCGGGCGAAACCGCCTGGCATCGGATGGCGTCGTAACGCACGACGAGTCCACGATCGCGGCGCTGAAACTGCTCGTGCCCATCACGTTCGTCGTCGGGTGTCTCGGCATCGCGATCGTCACCGCCAGCACCGGTCGGATCGCCTTGTTCGCATCCAACATCGACGACCTTCGGTACTCGCAGGGATCGGGCCTCGGCTATGCCGCGCTGCTGCAGTTTGAGCTCCTCAGCTGCGCGTGCATCGCGCTCTACGTCGGGATCGTCGCCCGGCACGGGACGCCGATGACGTGGGCGGCGATTCCAGCGTCGCTCATGCTGCTCGTGGTCTTCCGGGTCGAGCGGACCCCGCTGATCCTGACCGTCGCCTTCGTGGCGGTGTCCTTGATGCTCGCCGGCAGGACCGTCGCCTGGCGGGCGATCGTGTCATGGGGTCTGGCGCTGGTCGTGCTCGTCGGGGGACTGGGCGTGCTTCGGCTCGGCGACGGCGCACAGCAGGATCGCCGCGCGGTGGCGGTGCGCCCGCTCTACGACCTCGCGCCGGAGTTCCGTGAGCAGGCGTTCGTGTACGACGTCTATCCGTCGTCGCATGCCTACCTCGGCGTGAGTGGCTTGGCCGCGGTGGCCTCGTCGATCGTGCCGAGTGGCGTCCTGGCGCTCGGCGGCATTGACAAGCAGACGATCTACACGGACATCTCGCGGGACTACAGCGCGACGATGCGCCAGCTCGGCTATTACACGATCTCCAAGCCATTGCGGGTCGGCGTCGCCGGAGAGCTGTGGGGCCTCTTCGGACCGTTGGGGCTCACCCTCGGCTTCCTCGGACTGGGCATAATGGTGAGCCGGATTTCTGCAATCGTTCCTCGCAGTCACCTCGGGCGGTGCGCGATGGGGATGGCGGGCGCGCTGACCTGCTTCGCCATGGTCACGCCGCTCGCGGCACTTGCTCCGGTGAGCCTCATGATCCTGTTGCCTGTCGCTGCAGCCGCCTTGCTCTCCCCTCGACTAGCCAACCGCGGAGTCTGAATGTCACTCAATCCCGCCTCTCGAGACGACGTCTCTCTGCTGAGGGCGTTCGTCGACTTCGTTCGCGACAGCTGGAAGACGATCGTGGTCACGACGCTTGCGGTCGTCGTCGTGGGGCTGCTGTACTCGGCCACTCGCGAGGAGGTCTACGAGTCGACCGCCAACGTCCTCTTCCGCGAGACGACGATCAGCCAGCAGGTCTCCGGGGTTCCGGTGTTCGAGAATCCACAGGCGCCGTCGTCGGCCGGGGCGGAGATGATCACGAACGTCCAGCTGCTGCAGCGGGACGCCATCGCACGCGCCGTGCACGACCGACTCGGCCTGTCGGGCAGCATCCTCGACCTCCAGCACCGGGTGAAGATCCAGCAAGAGGGGCTCGGGAACCTCGCGTCGATCACTGCGTCGAGCTCCGATCCGACCGAGGCGCAGCGGATCGCGCAGACGTGGGCCGAGGTCTTCATCGCTGCCCGGCAGGAGGCCGATCGGCGCAAGCTCGGCGACGCGCTGAGCATGTTGAACACGCGCCTCGATGAGCTGACGCCTGTCGAGCGGCGGTCGAAGCTCGGCCGGGACATCCAAGAGCAGGTCCAGCAGCTGGAGCTGCTGCAGTCGGTGCAGGACGGCGGCGCGGAGATCGTCCAGCCGGCGACCCTGCCCGGTGATCCGGTCTCGCCGCGGCCGCGGCGCACGCTCTTCCTCTCACTGCTGTTCGGTCTCGCCCTCGGCATCGCCGTCGCGGCCGCTCGCCGAGCGCTCGATCGCAAGGTGCGAACGCCCGAGGTCGTCACCGAGCTCACAGGTCTGCCCGTGATCGCCCAGTTCCCGGAGTCGCTCTTCGGTGGTCGCGTTGTCGAACCCGGCTCCTGGGCCGAGGAGGAGCAGTTCAGGACCGCCGCGATCAACATCCGCTATCTGGACATCGGCCATGACCGCCGAGTGCTTGCCCTGACCAGTGCCCGGCCACAGGAGGGCAAGACCACGATCGCCGCCAACCTGGCGGCCGTCCTCGCGCGGATGGGTCACAAGGTGTCGCTGGTCGATGGCGATCTCCGGCGCGCACGGCTCTTCGAGACGTTCGGCGTCGAGAGGAGTCCAGGGCTGACAGAAGTCGTCGCTGGCTATGCGGACCCGCGCGACGCATGGCGCCGAGTCGACCTTGGCGATGGTGAGCACCTGCGGCTGCTGCCCAGCGGCATGCAACCACCCAATCCGCTCGAGATGCTGACGTCCGACACCTTCCGGCGGGTCGTCTCGGACGAGAAGGTGCTCAGCGACTACGTCCTGATCGACACCCCACCCGTCCTCGTGGTGAGCGACGCTGTTCCGCTGGCCGAGGTCGCGGATGCGGTGTTGCTGGTCATCAGGGCCGGGCAGACGACGAAGGAGGACGTGCGCCGGACGATGCGCTCGCTCGAGCAGGTGGGAATCCGCGCGATCGGCGCGATCGTCACCGGCGTTTCGGATCGCAGGCAGGCCTACTACCAGTACGGCGGGTACTACGAGGCCGACGGATCGGGCGATGGTCCGCAGACGATCGAGCCCGTCGCCGCTACGCCTGGCGCGCAGTCGGACGCCTGAGCGAGGACGGTCAGCGTCGGCGCTCTTAGGCGTGCCCGTGCGGTCTACGCCGCCTCCGCCACTCGTCCACTCCCACCGCGCAGCGCCTAACCACCCCGCCACCGCCGCCGATACCCGCCCCGTAACCGGGGCCACGGAGGCCCCCCGACGCAGGAGCGACGACGGGCGCCATGGACGGCGGGCAGGTCACATCGCGGATCAGGGACCGGCTGCGCAAGCCGACCGTCCTGCTCGGCGCGTCCCTCGCGATGATCCCGGCGGCCGTCCTGTTCACCGGCAGCTCGAAGGCTGACACGGCGCCGGCGTCGATCCGCTACGCGGTCGGCTCGGTCGGCATGCAGGTCGCTCAGGACATCGCGCGCCAGACCTGGGGCGTCGATCCGTGCGCCGGGCAGGTCGAGATCGTCTGGGGCACCGACGAGCCGCTCGTCAACGCGCGCTCCTACTGGGCCAACCCGTACTCGGCCTACGACCACGCTGAGCTCAACACGCAGTGCCGGATCGTGTTCAACCGCGATCTCGACTTCAGCTGGCAGAAGCTCTGCACCGTCGTCGTCCACGAGTACGGCCACCTCGCCGGCCGCGCGCACACCGCCGATGGGCCCGACGTCATGTCGCCGATCTACCGCGCGCCGCTGCCGGCCTGCGTCGCGACGCCCGACCCTGCGGCGCCCGTCCCGCCGCCCGCGCCGGCACCCGCTCCCGAGATCACGCCGAGCCCGGTGACGACCGAGGGCGTCATCGACGCGCCGATCGGCAGGTCGAAGCGCTCCAAGCCGCGCGCCGGCGCGCGCGCCGCGGCGAAGGCCACGCATCGCGCGCGGCCGCGCGCTCGCGTCGACGCTCCGCCGCTGCAGCGCTTCGAGGAGGCCGACCGCGCGTTGGGGTCGTCTCTCCCGTCCTACCTGTAGCGGCTCCCCGGCCACCGGCTGACCGCCGCCCGAGCGGCCGCAGAGATGCCCCGCGGTGCGCGCCGGCAGCCCGGCGGAGCATCGCCCCATGGGCGTGGTCGGCAGGGTCGTGCTCGTCGCTCTCGCCGCCGCGGCGGGGACGTCCGTCTCGGCCACGCAGTCGTCGCCGGCCGACACGCTCGCCGCGTCGGTCAGGTTCGCCGCGGGCAGCCCGGCGATGGAGACCGCTCAGGCGGTGGCGCGCTCCGTGTGGGGCGTCGACCCCTGCGGCGGACACGTCGACGTCACGTGGGGCAGCGACGACCCCTCGGTCAACGCCCGCTCCTACTGGAGCAACCCGCACGCCGTCTACGGCTTCGCCGACCTCAACCAGGACTGCCGGATCGTGCTCAACGGCGCCCTGGACTTCAGCTGGGAGAAGTTCTGCACCGTGCTCGTCCACGAGTACGGCCATCTCGCGGGCTGGCAGCACGGCCCCGAGGGGCCGGACGTCATGTCGCCCGTCTACCACGAGCCGATCGGGCCGTGCGTGCAGACGCCCGACCCGACGGCGCCGCCGCCGCTCATCCCGGCGCCGGCGTCTGCCGCCTCCGTCACTGGAAATCCGCAGGTGTCAGCACCGGAGCCCGTCGCACGTAAGAGCAGGCATGCGCACCCATGCCCGCCCTCGCAGGGACGTGAGCCCGGGCCTGATTCGCGTGCTCACGCCCGTCCTTCGCTACAGCGCCGGCCGGGACGCCTATGTCCTGCGCGGCGTCGGTAACCGCATCGGCCCCGTGATGCGGCCGGCCCGCCGCAGCTCTACGGGGCCCGGCGGCGCCGGGCGATCGCGATAGCGGCCGCGGCGGCGAGCAGGAGCGCCGCCGCGCCGCCGGCGATCCAGCCGGTGCTCGAACCGCCGTCACCGCCGTCCTCATCGTCCGTCGCGGCCGCGGAGGACTCGGTGACCGACTCGGGCTGCGCGTCATCGGCCTGGGCGGGCTGCTCGTCGGCGGCGGCTGCGGTCTTCAGCACGGTGAAGTCCTTGATCACGCGGTCCTGGTAGTCGGGCACCGCGATCTCGAGCTGCCAGTGACCGGGCCGCAGGATCCGCTTCGGGATCCGCACCCGATGCGTGCCCTTGCCGCGCCGGCGCTCGCTGACGAAGTACGCCGCGCCGCGCGGGTCGTGCAGCCAGACCTCGGTCTTCACCCCGCCCTTCAGCGCGTAGGTCAGCCGCGGGACGCGCTTGCCCGGCGGGACCTCGCCGACCCGGACGGACTCGATCGGCATCCGGTAGCCCTTCTCGGGCCGGAAGTACACGAGCACGTTGCCGATCGGCCGCTCGTAGCCGTCCGACGGCTTGTTGAGCAGCTCGCCGTCCACCGACACCGCCGTCGAGCCGCCGGAGTCGAACGCCATCGCGCGGTCGGCGCCGCGACGCGCGAGGTCGCGCGCCACCTCCTCGACGGTGAAGCCCGCCGAGCCGGGGCCCTGGTCGACGGCGTAGAAGATCACCGTGCCGTCGCGCTTCTGGGCGACCGCGGTGCGGGCGTCGGGCGGGACGAGCTGGCTGTCGGAGAACTCGCGGTAGCGGCTGCGCTCGTAGACGACCTTCCCGTCCTCGACGAGGACCGGGCCGCCGCCGACGCCGTGGCGCGTCTCGCCGGGCAGCGGGCCCATGTGCCACCGCATCCGCACGTGAGCGCCCCGCTTCACCGCGGCCAGGGCGGCGCCGGCCTTGCCGTAGGCGGCGAACAGGAACGTGTCGCCGCCCTGCGGCGGCGTCGGGAGCACGCCCGGCGCCGCGCGCGTGACCCGCAGCTCGGACGTGAGCACCCACTCCTTCGGGTGCTGGAAGACGCGGAAGCCCGTGATCCGCCCCACCACCGCCCGACGGGCGCCGGGCGGCGGCGTCTTGCCCCAGCCGAAGTCGTAGAGCACGACGCCGTCGTCGCGGCGGACGTTGACCTCGAACGGGATCCGGCGCTTGCCGACGCGCAGCACGCCGGCGCTCTTGGGCGTCGTCATCCCGAGCATCCCGTCGACGCCGATGAACATCGCCGGCCGCCCGCCCTGCGGCTGGTTGTAGATCTCGCTGTCGACCATGAACAGCCCGCTCGGCTGGCCTGACGCGTACTCGAAGAGGTCGGCGTTGATGCCGACCGCGGTGCCGTAGCGGTCGAGCTGCCGGGTGATCTCCGAGGTGGTCGTGGTGCCGGCCGAGACGATGTCGTTCGGCAGGTACGGCTCGAGCGCGCGCCCGCGACCGGGCTTCGGCATCGTGACGGTCGTGACGTGCGACGTGCGGCCGTCGATCGTCACGCGCTCCTGGCGGACGACGATGCCGCCGGGATGCCGCTTCGTCGCAAGGGGCTTGGCGGAGATCGCGGCGCCGGCCGCGGCGGGGGTCAGCGCGACGGCGGCTGCCGTCGCGAGTGCGAGCAGGGGGGAACGGGGCACCGGCGGACTATCGGCGACCGGCCGCCCGGCGACCTATCCGACATGCGTCCAGCGTCAGTCGCCGGCCTTGCCGATGAAGAGCACGAAGCGGTCGATCCGTCCCGCGCCGCCGACGTGCGCCAGGACGCTCAGCGTGCGCCGGCCGAGGAACGGCATCGACGCGAGCTGGTAGCCGCCGCCTCCCCAGCCGCGGATCCGCTTGGCGTGCGCGGGGATCGCCGAGCGCCGCTGTCCGATCCGGTAGCGCTCGTCGCCGACGATGAC
This sequence comes from Capillimicrobium sp., assembly GCA_035761245.1. Lineage (GTDB taxonomy): Bacteria > Actinomycetota > Thermoleophilia > Solirubrobacterales > Solirubrobacteraceae > Capillimicrobium. Next base: position 21,833 of record DASTRJ010000164.1, read on the forward strand.
GTTCCAGCCGCGGCCGCGGATCGTCGCCGTCTGCAGGAACCGCTCCCCGCACGGGATCGGGCCGCCGAAGCTGACGAACAGCAGATGCAGGCCGTGGCCCCAGGCCGTGTCGCATCCCTCGCCGTCGCGGCGCTGGGAGCGCGGCGCGCCCCACACCTCGCGCACGTCCGCGAGCGTGGAGACGCCGCGGCGGCCGACGTCGAGGCCGGCGATCAACCGCACGCCGTGGCGCTGGGTCGCCACGACCGCCTTCGGGAAGTGACCGGCGGCGTGCGCGGTCGGCGTCGTCGTGGGCGCCGCCGCGCCGGCGACGGCCGGTGCGCCGAGCGCGACGAGCGCCGTGAGCGCCGTCGCGAGCGATCGTGCCGGGCGGATCACAGCTCGATCACGCTCCGGATGCCGTCCTGGTGGTGCATCAGCTCGAAGCCCTTGTTGACCTCGTCGAGCGTGATGCGGTGGGAGATGAACGACTCCGCGTCGATGTCCCCGTCGAGGTAGCGCTGGACGAGCTGCGGGACGTTCTCCCGGCCCTTCGCGCCGCCGAAGCTCGAGCCGCAGACGCGCCGGCCGGTGATCAGGAAGCGCGGCACGATGTCGAGCGTCTCGCCCTTGCCGGCGACGCCGCAGATCGTCGTGAGGCCCCAGCCTATCCGGGCGGTCTCGACGGCCTGGCGCATCACGCCGACCAGGCCGGTGCACTCGAACGTGTAGTCGGCGCCGAAGCCGTCCGTCATCGCGAGGATCGCCTCGGTGGCCGACTCGCCGCCGACCAGCGTGTGCGTCGCCCCGTGCTGCCGCGCGAGGCCGAGGCGCTCCTCGGACATGTCGACGCAGACGATCCGCTCGGCGCCCTGGAGCTTGCAGCCGACGATCGCGCCGAGCCCGACCATGCCGGCGCCGAAGACGACGCACGTCGAGCCGGCCTCGACCTTGGCGGTGTACATCGCGGCGCCCAGGCCGGTGGTCAGGCCGCAGGCGAAGAGCGCCGCGACCTCCAGCGGCGCCTCCTGCGGGACCTTCGCCAGCGCGATCTCGGGCATGACCGTCGCCTCGGCGAAGGTCGACGTGCCCATGAAGTGGCGGATCGGCTCGCCGTCGCGCGACAGGCGCGTCGTGCCGTCCGGCAGGTAGCCCTTGTTCTGCTGCTCGCGGATCGCCAGGCAGAGGTTCGTCTTCGGCGAGCGGCAGTGGATGCACTCGCCGCACTGCGGCGAGAACAGCGTGACGACGTGGTCGCCCGGCTTGACGCTCGTGACGCCCTCGCCGATCGCCTCGACCACCCCGGCGCCCTCGTGGCCGAGCACGGTCGGCGCGTAGCCGGACGGGTCGGCGCCGGACGCGGTGTACAGGTCGGTGTGGCACACGCCGCACGCCTTCAGCCGCACGAGCACCTCGCCGGGCTTCGGGTCCGCGAGGTTCACCTCCTGGACGACGAGGGGCTTGCCGAACTCCTCGAGCACTGCCGCACGGATCCGCATGGGCGGATCGTATGTGGCCGTCAAGCCCCTCGCCGAATCTGCCCGCGCTCGCTACGCCGTGCTCGGCGTCTCGTCCGCGAACGAGCCCTTCTTGATCTCCGCGCCCGGACGGTAGGTCGCCATGATCACGCCGGTCGGCGCGGTCTGCGAGCGGGTGAGCTCCAGGCCCTCCGGCCTGGCGCCGTCCTCGAACAGGCGCTTCCCGTGGCCGAGCACGACGGGGAAGATGAACAGCCGCAGCTCGTCGATGAGGCCGTGCCGCTGCAGCGTCTGGAGCAGGTTCGCGCTGCCGTGCACCTGCAGCTCGGGGCCGTCCTGCTCCTTGAGCGCGCGGATCCCCTCGGCGACGTCGCCTTCGATCAGCTTCGAGTTCTGCCACTCCAGCGACGTCAGCGTCCGCGAGGCGACGTGCTTGGTCGCGTCGTTGAGCGGCGCGGCGGCGGGCGAGTCGGTGTGGTGCGGCCAGTAGCCCGCGAAGATCTCGTACGTCTTGCGGCCGAGGACGAGGTCGAAGGGGCGGCCCATCGTCTCGCCCATGACCGCCTCCATCGACGCGTCCCAGTAGCCGAACGACCAGCCGCCGTGCTCGAAGCCGCCGCTGGTGTCCTCCTCCGGCCCGCCCGGGGCCTGCATGACGCCGTCGAGGCTGACGAACGTGTTGACGATGAGCTGGCGCATCGGGCGCCTCCTTTCAACCGGGGTCGATCGGGTAGACCCGCGGGCGCCCGGGAACTCATCGCCGGCGCCGAACAGGTACACCTGAGCGATGCCGATCGTCTCGAAGATCGCCGGCCGCACGCTGCGGCTCCCGCGCCCGCTGACCCGCGAGCTCGTCGTCGAGCGCGATCTCGCGATCCCGATGGACGACGGCGTCACGCTCTACGCCGATCGCTACGCGCCGCCCGGCACCGACCGCGCGCCCACCGTGCTGGTCCGCTCGCCCTACGGCCGGCGCGGGGCGTTCGGCTTCCTCTACGGCCGGCTCATCGCCGAGCGCGGCCTCCAGGTCCTCATCCAGAGCGTCCGCGGCACGTTCGGCTCCGGCGGCGAGTTCGACCCGTTCGACGAGCGCGCCGACGGGCTCGCGACGCTGCGCTGGCTCAAGCGCCAGCCGTGGCACACCGGCAAGGTCGGCACGATCGGCCCGAGCTACATGGGGCTGGTGCAGTGGGCGATCGCCGACGAGCTCGACGCGATGGCCCCGTCGGTCACCGCCTCGCAGTTCCGCGGGATGGCGGTCGGCAGCGGCAGCCTGTCGCTCGACACGACGCTCTCCTGGATGCTGCTCCTGCACACCCAGGAGCGGCGGCTCGCCCCGCTGCTGCTGGCCAACGGCCTGCGCCGCACGCTGCCCGGCGTCTACGACCACGTGCCGATCGGCGAGCTCGACGAGCGCGCCTTCGGCCGCCAGATCCCGTACTTCCGGCGCTGGATGGAGGAGCTGTCGCCCGACAGCCCGTACTGGGCCACGCGGGACTTCTCGTCGTCGGTCGGCGACGTCACCGCACCCGTCCAGCTCACCGGCGGCTGGCACGACATCTTCCTGCCGTGGATGCTCGAGGACTTCAAGGCGCTCTGCGCGGCGGGCCGCCACCCGCAGCTCATCATCGGGCCGTGGACGCACACCTCGCCGGGCATGACCGGCGTCAGCCTCCGCGAGGGCGTCGGCTGGCTGCGCGAGCAGCTGCTCGGCGACGGCCGCATGGTCCGCGACACGCCCGTCCGGATCTACGTCACCGGCAGCGACCGGCGCTGGATCGACCTGCCGGAGTGGCCGCCGCCGGGCGGGCGCGAGCAGCCGTTCTTCCTGCACGCCGGCGGCGGCCTCGACACGGTCGCGCCCCTCACCGACGCGGCGCCGAGCCGCTACCGCTACGACCCCGCCGACCCCACGCCGGCCCTCGGCGGCGCGATGCTGCTCGAGCGCAACCCGGTGCGCGACAACCGGCCGCTCGAGGCGCGCCCCGACGTCCTCACGTTCACCACGGGGCCGCTCGAGCGCGACGTCGAGGCGATCGGCCCGGTGCGCGCCGACATCCGCCTGCGCTCCAGCACCGGGCACACCGACGTGTTCGTCCGCGTCTGCGACGTCCAGCCCGACGGCGCGTCGCTGAACGTCTGCGACGGGCTCGTCCGGCTGACGCCCGAGGAGCCGGGGCGCGACGCCGACGGGGTCGCGACCGTCGCGTTCGAGCTGTGGCCGACCGCGCACCGCTTCGGCGCCGGCCACCGGATCCGCGTCCAGGTCTCCAGCGGCGCGCACCCGCGCTACGCGCGCAACCCCGGCACCGGTGAGGACCCCGTCAGCGCCACCACGCTCGTCGCCGCCGACCAGGAGGTCTTCCACGACCCGTCCCGGCCCTCGTCGGTCACGCTGACGCTCACGAGCTGAGCCGCCGGCGCGCAGGAGACGTCGCACCGCTCGGCGAACGTCACGGCGTGCGCGCAGCGAAGCTCGCCGCCCGCCGGTCGTGTGCACGCGCCGCCCTGGCGCTGACGTCGGGCGCGTGCGTGCTGCTCGGCGCCGGCACCGTCGCGCCCGCCCCGGCGCGCACCGCCGGCCCCGCCGAGCCGGTCGTGCGGGCGCCCTGCGTGGAGATGCGCACCGGCGCTCCGGCTCTGCCGCGATGGGCGCGGGCACGCCGCATGACGATCCTGATGGACTCCGTGCTGCTCGGCGCCCGCCCCGGGATCCGGGCCGCCATGCCACGCTGGCGCATCGACGCCTACGGGCGCCCGGCGCTGATGATCCGCATCGCCGAGCGGGAGCTGCGCACACGGCGACGCCGGCTCGCGCCGCTCGTCGTCGTCGGCCTCGGCCACAACTCGCTCTGGGAGAAGGGCCGGCGGCGGTTCGGCTACTGGTCCTCGCGGTTCGACCGCGAGGCGCGGCGCCTCGTGCGCACCGCGCGTCGTCTCGGCGCCGAGCAGATCGTCTGGGTCACGCTGCGCGAGCCGAAGCCGCGGTTCCTGACGCCGCTCGGGCGGCGCGAGCTGCACCTCTACTCCTGGTACTTTCCGTGGGTCAACCAGCGGCTGCGGCGACTGGATCGCGAGCGCCCCGACGTCGTGCTGGCGGACTGGACCGCGGTGTCCGGCCGGCGGGGCCTGACCTACGACTCCATCCACACGACCGCGAAGGGCGCAGCCCTGATGGGCGCGACGATCAAGCGCGCGGTCGTGGCGGAGGCGTGCCGCCAAGTGCGGGCCTCCGGGCGGACGGCGTGACGCGACCGTCCGCTCTACGCTTGCCCGCATGCGAACCCTGGTCACCGGCGGCGCCGGCTTCATCGGCTCCAACCTCGTCGACGCCCTCCTCGACCGTGGCCACGAGGTCGCGATCCTCGACGACTTCTCCGGTGGCAAGGAGGACAACATCGCGGGCGCCCTCACGCGCGGCGCGACCGTCCACCGGGCCGACATCCGCAACCCGATGGAGGTCGACGACGCCGTGGTCGCCGCGCGCCCCGAGGTCGTCTTCCACCTCGCGGCGCAGGTCGACGTGCGCAAGTCGGTCGCCGATCCCGCCTTCGACGCCCGCACCAACGTCGAGGGCACGATCAACGTCCTCAACGGCGCCCGCGCGGCCGGCGCGCGCGTGATCAACGTCTCGACCGGCGGCGCCATCTACGGCGACGTCGAGCAGATCCCGTCGCCCGAGACCACGCCGCCCGAGCCGCTCGCGCCGTACGGCCAGTCGAAGTTCTGCGCCGAGCGCTACCTCGGCCTCTACCGCCGGCTCTACGGGATGAGCACCGCGACCGCCCGGCTCGGCAACGTCTACGGCCCGCGCCAGGACCCGCACGGCGAGGCCGGCGTCGTCGCGATCTTCTGCGGCAAGCTGCAGGAGGGCGAGCGGCCGACGATCTACGGCGACGGCCGCCAGACGCGCGACTACGTCTACGTGGGCGACGTCGTGGCCGCCCTGCTGGCGATCCTCGACCACCCCGAGGCGCACGGCGAGTACAACGTCGGCACCGGCCTGGAGACCTCCGTGCTCGACATCGTCGAGCAGCTGCAGGCCTACGCGGACGCCCCGTTCGAGCCGGTCTTCGCCGAGGCCCGGCTGGGCGAGATGGAGCGCAGCTGCCTGGACGTGAGCCGCGCGCGGGAGGAGCTCGGCTGGCAGGCCGAGGTCGACCTGGAGGAAGGCCTGCGGCGCACGGTCGAGTGGACGCGGGCCAGCGCCGTCCGCTGAGGCGCAACCTCGTTGGACGAACGTTCGAGTTCAGATTTGATCCTCTTGGGTGAATGATCCCCTGCTGAGAGAGGTGGCGTCCAGGGTCGGGCGCCCCGTGGAGAGAGGGGACAGATGTCCACACGGAGGGTTGCGGCGATCGCCGCGGTCATCGCCTCGCTGGTAGCCGCGGCGTCGGCGTCGGCGGAGTCCGACACGACGTCGGTGACCATCACCGGCGGATCGCTGTCGTACACCGTGCCGCTGCAGGCCGACGACTTCCCGAACGTGCAGCTCAACGGGCTCACGCAGGTCGTCAAGGCGAACGTCGACCCGTACTCGATCACCGACGCGCGGGGCAGCGGCGCCGGCTGGAACCTCACCATCTCGGCGAGCCAGTTCAGCGACGGCAGCGGCCACACGCTGCCGACCGGCAGCCTCACGCTGGTGAACCTCGGCGTGCCCGTGCCGGAGGTCAACCTCGGCGGGCTGGTTCCGCCCGTGCCGACGCTGCCCGCCTCGCCGATCGACGGCGGGACGACGCAGAAGATCATCTCGGCCGCGGCGCTGCCGCTGAGCGGCACCGGCCAGTGGAACTTCGTGCCGCTGGCCAACGCGCTGGTGCTGTCGGTTCCCCCGACCGCCACGCCGGGCACGTACACGAGCACGATCACGACGACGCTGTCGACGGGGCCGTAGCTCGGTGACGTTCCGGTCGAGGAGCGCGGCGCTCGCCGCGCTCCTCATGCTGGTCCTCCTCGCGCCCGCCGCGGCGCGCGCTCAGCAGAGCGAGCTGGGCTTCTCGATCGCGGCCGAGGGGTTCCCGTCGTACTTCCGCTACGACGCCACGCCCGGCCAGGAGCTGCGGGGCGCCGTCGTGCTGCGCAGCGAGAGCGCCTCGACCGAGCACGTGCTGCTGCGGGCGGCGGACGTCACGACCGCCGGCAGCGGCGGGCTCGACTACGGCTCCGGCCGTCCGGGGAGCGTCGGCACGTGGATCGACCTCGAGCGCCGGCGCGTCGCGCTCGCGCCGGGCGCGACGATCACCGTGCCGTTCACCCTGCGGGTGCCCGGCGACGCCGGCCCCGGCGATCACCTCGCCGGCATCGTCGCGCTCAACCGCGCCGACGTCCGTCGTGCCGAGCGGCGCAGCAGCGACGAGGCGTTCGACCTGCGCTTCCTGCCTCGCCTCGCGATCGCGACGTGGGTGACCGTGCCCGGGCCTCGCGACCCGGCGCTCGCGGTCGGCAACGTCGCGTTCGACGTCACCCCGTCCGGGTCGGCCGTCTCGGTCCTCGTGCGCGACACCGGCAACACCCTCATCCGCCACACCGGCGGCCGGCTGCGGCTGCTGCAGGGCGAGCGGGTCCTGACCGACCAGCGCGTGAAGCTCGACGCCTTCGTCCCGAACACCGAGATCCGCTACCGCGTGCCGCTGCGCGGCACGCCGGCGCGCGGCGAGTACCGGCTCGTCGGGACGCTCCGGCCCGAGGGCGCGGCACCGGTCGCCGTCGACGAGGTCCTCCGGTTCGGCTCCGAGGCCCAGGAGGAGCTGCGCGAGGAGACCGGCCAGGAGGCCAAGGGCGCCATCCCGGCGTGGATGTGGATCCTGCTCGCGTTCCTGGCCGCCGTGGGCGCTGCCTTCGGCGTCGGCTACGTCCGCGCGAGACGCGCGCTGAAGCGCTGATCCGGCGCGCCGGGGCCCCTCGCCGATCGGACTAGGATCACCGCCGTGCGCGCCCTGGTGACCGGTGTCGCGGGCCAGGACGGCTCGCTCCTCGCCGAGCTGCTGCTCGCCGACGGCCATGAGGTCGTCGGGATGGTCCATCGTGACGGCGACGTGCCCGACGGGGTCGACACGGTCCGCGGCGACCTGCTCGACCCCGACTCGCTGCGGCGGGTCGTCGCCGAGGTCCGCCCGCAGTGGCTGTTCCACCTCGCGGCGCCGTCCTACGTGCCCGACTCCTGGCGGCGGCCCGTCGAGACGTTCACCGCGATCCCCGGCGCGACGGCCGTGCTGCTGGACGCGGCGGTGGAGGCCGACCCCGACGTCCGCGTGTACCTCGCCAGCTCGTCGGAGGTCTTCGGCGACGCGGGCGAGTCGCCGCAGGACGAGGGCTCGCCGTGCCGGCCGCGGACGCCGTACGGCGTCGCGAAGCTCGCGGCGCTGCAGCTCGGGCGCGTCTGGCGCTCGCGCGGCGCGCACGTCAGCAGCGGGATCACCTACAACCACGAGTCCGAGCGGCGGCCGGAGCGCTTCGTCACCCGCAAGATCACGATGGGCGTCGCCGCGATGGCGCTCGGCCTGCAGGACGAGCTCGTGCTCGGCGACCTCGACGCGGTGCGCGACTGGTCCGCCGCGCGCGACGTCGTGCGCGCCGCCGTGCTGATGGTCCGCCAGGACGAGCCGGGCGACTACGTGATCGCCAGCGGCACGGGCCGCACCGTCCGCGAGCTCGTCGAGGCGGCCTGCGCGGCGGCGGGCGTCGACCCGGCCGGCCGCATCCGCGTCGACCCGGCGTTCGTGCGCCCGCCGGAGGCGACGCCGCAGGTCGGCAACCCGCGGCGCGCTCGCGAGCGCCTGGGCTGGCGACCGGAGATCGGCTTCGACGAGCTGATCGCCTCGATGGTCAGCGCGGACCTGAAGCGGCTGCGGGCGCGGGCGGCCTAGTCTCGGCCGCCGCCGCGATCAGCGCGACGACGCACTCGAGCGGCAGCCGGGTCGAGTCGATCGACAGGTGGTACAGCGCCGGATCGTGCGCGTCGACGCGGTAGAAGTGGCGCACGTAGGCGTCGCGCGCCCGGTCGGTCTCCTGCTGGCGCCGGCACGCGGTCTCGCGGTCGACCCCCTCGATGCGCATCGCCTGCTCGATGCGACGCTCGCGCGGCCCGGACAGGCGCACGTGCAGCGCGCGGGGGTCGTCGGCCAGCACGACCGCCGCGGCGCGCTCGAGGATCACCGCGCCCGGGCCGGCGGCATGCTCGCGGATGACCTGCTCGGTGGCGGCGATGAAGTCGTCCTCGTCCTCCGGCAGCACCGCGGGCGCCGGCGAGCCGAAGACGGCACCGAGCGGCGCGAGGTCGCGCAGCATCCGCCCGAGCGCCGACCCGACCGAGCCGTCGCGCCGCTCGGCCTCGGCCAGCGGCACGGCGAGGCGCTCGGCCACCTCGCGCGGGATCGCCCGGTCGAGGAACGGCACCCCGAGGCGCTGGGCCAGGGCGGGGCCGATCTCGCTGCCGCCGGCGCCGTAGCAGGCCGAGAGCGTGACGACCGCGCCCATGCTCGCCTCCGTCCCTACGTCGCGTCGTCGGCGAGCTTGTCGCCGTGGGGCGGGGTGGCCGACTCCTCCTCCGTCGGGACCGGGGTCGGCCGGTCGCCCGGGGTCACCTGATCCCCGGGCGCGGGGACGGGCGGCTCGCCCTTGACCTCGCTCTTGGCCTGCTCGGTGGTCGTCGGGCCGGCCGGGTCGGGGCCGCTGGCGCCGCCGCCCTCGGTCTGCTGGCTGGAGACCGGCGTCGGCGTGGTGCGGTAGCTGTCGGAGGTGCCGTTGGGGCTGGCCGGCGGCGCGAACGACGGCTCGGCGCTCGGGCCGCCCGACGCCCGGCGCACGGCCTTGAGCACGGCGGCGCCGATGATCGCGAGCGCGACGACGCGCACGATCGTCCCGGTGCGCTTGCCGGCCCACACGGCGGCGGCCGTCTTCGGTGCCTTCTGCACCGCCTTGGCCTTCGCGGCGGTCTTCGCGGCCTTGCCGGCCGCCTTCAGCGCGCGCTGCTTCCTGGACTGACGACGGGTGATGAGGGACATCGGACGCTCCTGCCGGTCTCGCGTTCGGGTCTGCCCGACGCGTACCCGGCCCGTGGCGCCGCTAACGCGCCAGCAGCTTCAGGTCGGCGTCGACCATGAGGCGGATGAGCTCCTCGAAGGTCGTGCGCGGCTCCCAGCCGAGCTTCTCGCGGGCCTTCGACGGGTCGCCGATGAGATGGTCGACCTCCGCCGGGCGCACGAGGTCCTGGTCGATGCGCACGTACTTCTCCCACTCGAGCCCGACGTGGTCGAAGGCGATCTCGACGCAGCGGCGCACCGAGTGCGCCTCGCCGGTCGCGATGACGTAGTCCTCGGGATCGTCCTGCTGGAGCATCAGCCACATCGCCTCGACGTAGTCCTTCGCGTAGCCCCAGTCGCGCTCGGCGTCGAGGTTGCCGAGGCTCAGGTGGTCGCGGTGGCCGAGCCGGATCGCCGCCGCGTGCCACGTGATCTTGCGGGTGACGAACTCCAGCCCACGGCGGGGGCTCTCGTGGTTGAAGAGAATTCCACTGGTCGCATGGAGGTCATACGACTCGCGGTAGTTGACCGTGATGAAGTGGCCGTAGGCCTTCGCGACGCCGTAGGGGGAGCGCGGGTAGAACGGCGTCCGCTCGGTCTGCGGGACCTCGAGCACCTTGCCGAACATCTCCGAGCTGGAGGCCTGGTAGAAGCGGGCCTCGGGGCAGACCTCGCGCATCGCCTCCAGCAGCCGGGTCACGCCGACGCCGGTGAACTCGGCCGTCAGCGTCGGCTGGATCCACGAGACGGCGACGAACGACATCGCCGCGAGGTTGTAGATCTCGTGCGGGCGCGAGGCGCGCAGCGTGTCGACCAGCGAGCGGTGGTCGAGCAGGTCGCCCTGGTGCAGGGTGATCCGGTCGCGCAGGTGCTCGATCCGGTCGAACTTCTCGGTCGAGGCGCGGCGGACCATGCCGTGGACCTCGTAGCCCTTGTCGAGCAGCAGCTCGGCCAGGTAGGAGCCGTCCTGGCCGGTGATGCCGGTGATCAGCGCGCGGCGGGGTTCACTCATCGGACCACATCCTGTCGTCTCAGCCATTCGACCGTCTGCTCGACGCCCTCGCGCACGCCGATGCGCGCCTCCCACCCGAGCAGCCGCCGGGCCTTCTCGACGCTCGGCCAGCGCCGCACGACGTCGACCGGGAACGACGGCAGGTGCTCGAGGCGGAACGCCTCCGGGTCGCGACCGCACGCCTCCCAGATCACGCGGGCGATCTCGGCGACCGTCATCTCGTCGGAGGCCGAGATGTTGAAGTCCTCGTGCAGCGCGGCCGGGTGCGCCATCGCCGTCACGATGCCGTCGGCGATGTCGTCGACGTGCGTCAGCGTGCGGGTCTGGGTGCCGTCGCCGAAGATCTGCAGCGGGTCCTGGCCGGCGAGCACCTTGCGGATGAGGTCGGGCACCGCGTGGGCGATCCCCGGCTCGTCGTCGGGCATCTCGCCGGGCCCGTAGGCGTTGAAGGGGCGGCAGATCGTGAACGGCAGGCCGTGCTCCTCGTGGGCGGCGCGGACCCACACCTCGCCGGCGAGCTTCGAGAAGCCGTAGGCGCTGCGCGGCATCGGCACCGACCAGACGTGCTCCTCGGTCGTCGGGAACTCGGTGGCCCGCTCGAAGACCATCGACGACGAGACGTAGACGAAGCGCTCGACGCCCTCGGCGATCGCCGCGCCGATGACGCCGTTGTAGAGCGAGGCGTTCACGTCGGTGAGCGTGTACGGCAGCTTGTGGAAGTTCGCGATGCCGCCGACGATCGCCGCGAGGTGGATGACGCGGTCGCATCCGCGCGTGGCGGCGCGGGCCTCGTCGCGGTCGCGCAGGTCGCCCGTGTGGACCTCGCAGCCCTCGCGCATCCAGTCGGGCGGGGTGCGCTGGTCGGAGACGCGGACCTCCCAGTCGGGGTCGCGCAGGAGGCGGCGCACGACCGCCTGGCCGATCGTGCCGGCCCCACCGGTGACGAGGACCCGGCTCACGTGGTCGTCAGCTGGTGCACTTCGGCGGCGTAGGTGAACACCTGGCCGGCGCCGAAGCAGTTCCACGGGTCGACGAGCAGCGCGTCCGCGTGCGCCTGCGAGCGGATCTTGCGCAGCGCGTCGGGCGTGCAGAACTCGGGGTGGTTCGTCGCGACGACGACCACGTCGGCGGCGTCGACGGCCTCGTCGAAGCTCGCCGTCGGGGTCTGGACGTGCGGGTCGTGGATCGCGACGTCGGCGAGCTCGCGCTCGAGCCCGCGCACGAGCTTGTGCGCCAGCGAGTCGCGCTCGTCGTCGGTGCCGGCCTTGAACGCGAGGCCGAGCACCGCGACCTTCTTGCCGCGAAGCCCGCCGAGGCGGCGCTTCATCCCCTCGACGAGGAAGCGCGGCACCGACTCGTTGACGCGGTGGACGGCGAGGAGCATCCCCGGCGCCGGCGAGCGCTCCTCGGAGAAGGCGAAGTCCTTGCGCAGGCACGTGCCGGCCGTCAGCCCCGGCTGCGCCATGCCGCCGCGCGGGTAGTCGCGGTTGATGAGGTCGATGACCTCGAAGACGTTCGCGTCGTGCTGCTCGCAGTCCATCATCAGGAGGTTGGGCAGCGCGAAGTTCGCGTAGCGGAGGATGTTCGTCCAGATCTTCGCCAGCTCGGCCTGGACCGGCGTGGTCTGGCGGATCGGGGCGCCGAGCACCTCGAAGAGCCGGGCGGCGACCTCGCCGGAGCGCTCGCCGACGCCGCCGACGATGCACGGCAGCGTCGAGATCTCCTCGAAGAACCGGCCCGCGGCGATCCGCTCCGGCACGTGGGCGACGAAGACGTCGTCGCCGATCGCGAAGCCGCGGTGCTTCTCGAGGTAGCCGGCGACGAACTCGGTCGTGTCGGGCGCGACGGTGGAGCGCAGGATCAGCGAGTGGCCGGGCTGCAGCACCGGCAGCAGGTCGTCGAGCGCGGACCGGATGTCGCGCATGTCGATCTCGATGTGGCTGAAGGCGGGCGTGCCGATCGTGATGACGATCGACTCCGCCTGCGCGGCGTCGCCGACGCGATCCGAGAGCCCGAGCTCGACGCGGTCGAGCAGCGCCTGGGCGCCGGGCTCCTCGAACGGCATCCGGCGCTCGCGCAGCGCGGCGAGCCGCTCGGGGTCCTTGTCGACGCCGAGCACGCGAAGGCCCTTGTCGGCGAAGCTCAGCGCGAGCGGGAGTCCGACGCGGCCGAGGCCGACGATGGAGACGTCGTAGCGCATGCGGGATCTCAGGCTATCGGCGCCGCTGGCGCGCCCACTGGCGGGCGAACGCGCCGATGAAGAGGGGGTTGTAGACGAGGTAGCGGCGCCAGAGCCGGCGCGGCTCCTGCAGCAGCCGGTACGCCCACTCCAGGCCGCTGGCCTGCATCCACGCGGGCGCCTGCGACTTCAGCCCGGCGTGGAAGTCGAAGGCGGCGCCCACGCCGACGAGCACGGGCGTCTCGAGGCGGTCGCGGAAGGCGGCCATCCAGTGCTCCTGCTTGGGCTGGCCGGTGCCGACCCACACCACGTCCGCGTGGCAGCGGTGGATGTCGTCGACGACGAACGCCTCCTCCTCGGCCGTCAGCTCGCGGAACGGCGGCGAGTAGCCGCCGACGATCTGCACGCCGGGGAAGCGGCGGCGTAGCTCGTTGACGAGCTGGACGAGCGCGCCCTGGTTCGTGCCGCCGTAGAGGTAGTGGCGCACGCCGGTGGTCGTCGACCGCTCGAGGTAGCGGGCCATGAGATCCGGCCCGTAGACGCGCGAGGCGTCGGGGTGGCCGAGCGCCTTGAGCGCCCAGACGAGCGGCTGGCCGTCGGGGACGGCGAGCACGCGCGGGTCGCCGATCGCCTCCCGGGTCGCGGCGTCCTCGCGCGCGACCATGACGAGGTGGACGGCGGCGGCGGTGACGCTCGCCTTCTCGCGGGCGGCGACGACCGCGTCCATCCAGTCCATCGTGCGCTCGTAGTCGGTGAGCGCGAGCGGCACGCCCACGACCTCCTGCGCCGGCGGGCGCAGCGCGGCCGGGTCGGCGACGCCCACGCTGGGGACGTCGCGCGGATCGGGGGACGTGGACATGTGGTGGGAGGGAGCGGAGATGCCGCGAGGCGGGGTCATCTGCCTTGCAGGAACGGGCGACGGGCCGAAAGGTGTCGGTCTCGTCCCGGCGAGGCTCGACGAAACCCTATCCGGTGCGCCCGCCGAGTCCGGCGCGGCGCCGGTCTACGATCCCGCCGTGTCCGCCGCCGCCGACCTGCGCGAGGGCCGCGAGGCCGCTCGCGGCGGGGCGCTCCGCGCGGGCGGCTTCCTCGCCGGGCAGCTGCTCACCGTCGGCGCCGTCGCGCTGCTGTTCCGCCACCTCGGCGTCGACGACACCGGGCGCTACGTCACCGTGCTGTCGCTCGTGGCGATCGTCGCCGGGCTGACCGACCTCGGGCTGACGACGCTCGGCGTCCGGGAGCTCTCGACGGCGGCGCCGGAGGCGCGCCGCGCGCTGATGGCCGACCTCCTCGGCCTGCGGCTCGCGGCGACGGTGTCGGGCGTCGCGCTCGTCGTGGCGTTCGCGGCGCTGGCGGGCTACGGCTGGACGGTCGTGGCGGGCACGGCGCTGGCGGGGGTGGGCCTGCTGCTGCAGAACGCCGGCACCACCCTCGGGATGGAGCTGCTCGTGCGGCTGCGCGCGGGCCGGATGGCGCTCGCCGACCTCGCTCGCCAGGCCACGGCGGCGGCGCTCGTGGTCGCGGGGGTGGCGGCCGGGGCGGAGCTGCTCGTGTTCTTCGCCGTGCTCGTGCCCGCGGCGCTCGCCGGGCTGGCGGTGGTGCTGGCGTCGGCGCGCCGCGTCGCGCCGGCGCGGGCGCCCGCCCGCTGGGCGGCGCTGGTGCGCCAGACGGGCCCGTTCGCCGTCGCCGCCGCCGCGAGCGTGCTGTTCTTCCGCGTCGCGGTCGTCGAGATGTCGCTGCTGGCCTCCGAGCGCGACACCGGCCTCTTCGGCGCCTCGTTCCGCGTCGTCGAGGTGCTCTCCGCGCTGCCGGCGCTCGCAGTGAGCGCGGCGTTCCCGATCTTCACGCGCGCGGCGGCCGAGCGCGACGACGAGCGGCTGCGCAGCGCGGTGGCGCGCGTGTCGCGCGCGTGCGCGGCGGCCGGCGGCGCGCTCGCCGTCGGGCTCGGCCTCGGGGCGCCGGCGGTGATCGACGTCATCGCGGGCGGCGACTTCGGCGACGCGGCGCCGCTGCTGCGGATCCAGGGGCTGGCGCTGCTGGCGTCGTTCGTCGCGGCGCCGTGGGGCTTCGCCCTGCTGGCGCTCGGCCGCGAGCGGACGCTGATGTGGTGCAACGTCGGCGGCGTGGCCGTGGCCGCGGCGGCCGGCGCGGCGCTGATCGCGGTCGCCGGCGCGCACGGCGGCGCGGTCGCGACGGTGCTGGGCGAGACCGGGCTCGCGGTCGCGTTCGGCGTGGCGCTCGCGCGCGCCCACGCGCCGCTGCGCCCGGCGCTCGGCGAGCTCGGGCGGGTCGGTGTGGCCGGGGCCCCCGCGATGGCGGCCGCGCTGCTGCCGGTGCCGTCGGCGCTGCAGGCGGCGGTGGGGCTGGCCGTCTTCGCGGTGCTGCTGCGGGCGGTCGGCGGCTGGCCGCAGCTCGACTGGCTGCGCTCGGGCGGTGTGGCCGCCGGCGGACGACGCACCGTTTGAAGGTGCGCCGGCTTGGTAGCCGGAGGGGGTCCGACCTTTGGACCCAGGAGGTACACCCGCATGACCCGGACCCTGATCCGCGGCGGAGCCGTCGCGGCGCTCTCGGCTGCGCTCGCGTTCCCGGCGGCCGCCGCCGCGCACGACGACGACCACGACGGCTGGGACGGCCATCGCCGCCACCTGAAGGTCATCGCCGGCACGGTGTCGTCCGTCGACGTGGCCGCCCGGCAGGTCGTCGTCAGCGTCTCGGCCCTCGACGACCGCCACCGCCACCGGACCGACGGCGAGGGCGGCGAGCTGCGTCTGACCGTCCGGCGCGTGGACGTCGCCGACGTCGACGGTGACGGCGAGGAGACGCTCGCCGACGTGTCGGCCGGCGACGAGGTCGTCGCGAAGCTCGCGCGCGTCGCGAAGGCCGACGACGGCACGATCACCGCGACCGCGGTCAAGCTCTGGGATCGCACGACGTCGGCCGCGTCGCGCGAGGACGCCGACGACGACGACCGCTGGGACGACGACGACGGCGACTGCGACCGGGACGACGACGACGACCGCGACTAGGCCGGCACGCGGACGTCCACGCCGGGAAGCCCGTCGAAGCCCGCGCGATCGAGCGTGACGACCACGCGGTCGGTCGCGCGGGCGGTCGCGGCGATGATGAGGTCGTGCGGCTGACGCGGACGGCCGTCACGCCGTGCCGCCACCACGAGACTCGCATGCGCCCGCGCGGTGTCGAGGTCGTACGGGATCACGTCGACGGCCGCGATCGCGCGTTCGACCTCCGCGCGATGCGCCTCGCGGCGCTCGGGCTCCACGAGCTCGGAGCCGACCAGGAGCTCAGCAGCCGAGATCGCCGCCATGGCGAGATCGTCGCGATCGAGGTCCGCGAGGTCTGCTGGGTCGACCCTGCGTCGCTCGATGGCGATGAGGGCCGACGTGTCGAGCAGCAGTCGCGTCACGGGCCACCCAGCTCGGGCGACATGCTCGCGCGCGCCTCGAGGACGCGATGCTCGAACTCCTCGTCCACCGGCGGGCGGCGCCGGAGGTGCTCGGTCCAATCGCGCAGCGAGGACGTGCGAGCCGCCTCGATGCGCGCGATCGGCTTGCCGTGACGCTCGATCGTGAAGCTCTGGCCGTGGTGCTCGACCGCATCGAGGACCTCGGAGAGGTGACGCGCGAGGTGCGTGGCCGACATCCGCGAGGACATGGGATCAGACTATCTGATTCGCTCGACCTCGTCGGCGATGTGGCGGCCGATCGCCAGCGAGCTGGTCGCCCCCGGCGACGGCGCGTTGCGGACGTGCAGCGCGCGCTCGGTGTGGGAGAACACGAAGTCGTCGACGAGGCGGCCGTCGCGGCCGAGCGCCTGCGCGCGGATCCCCGCGAACGCCGGCTCGACGTCGTCGACCGTGAGGTCGGGGACGAAGCGCGCGGCGGCGCGGACGAACGCGGAGCGCAGCGCCGCGTGGCGCAGCTCGATCGCGCCGGTGCGCCACCAGTGCCGGACCATCCGCCACGAGCCGGGCCAGCCGAGCGTCTCGGCGAGGTCGCGCGGCGAGAAGCGCGACAGCCGGTAGGCGGTGCGGCCCGGCGCGAGCAGGGCGGTCGGGCCGACGAGGACGTCGCCGCTCGTGTGCCTGGTCAGGTGCACGCCGAGGAACGGCAGCGACGGGTCCGGCACCGGGTAGATCAGCGAGCGCACGAGATGGCGCCGATGCGGCTTGAGCCGCAGGTAGGCGCCGCGGAAGGGCACGATGCGCGGGTCCGGATCCGCGCCCGCGAGCACCGCCAGGCGGTCGGACCAGGCGCCCGCGCAGAAGACGGCGTGGCGCGCCTCGAGGTGGCCGCGGGCGTGGCGCAGGACGATCGAGCGCTCGCGCGGCTGCACCGCCTCGACGCCGCAGCCCGTGTACACCGAGCCGACGTCGCCCGCGAACGCGCGCGCCACCGCCGCGAAGTCGGCGATCCCCGTCGCGGGCGAGTGCAGCGCGGCGATCCCGGTCGCGTGCGGCTCGAGCTCGCAGATGCCGTCCGCGTCCACGCGGCGCAGCCCGGGAACGCCGTTGGCGCGCCCACGGCGCTCGAGCTCGTCGAGCCGGCCGAGCTCGGACGGCGCCGTCGCCACGATGAGCTTGCCGCAGCGCTCGTAGGGGATCCCGCGCGCCTCGCAGAGCTCGGCCATCTCGCGCGCGCCCGCCACGCACAGCTTCGCCTTCAGCGATCCGGGCGCGTAGTAGATCCCCGCGTGCACGACCCCCGAGTTGTGGCCGGTCTGGTGCGCGCCGATCTCGTCCTCGCGCTCCAGGACCACGATCCGCTCCGCCGGATGGCGCCGCATCAGCTCGCGGGCGACCGCCAGGCCGACGATGCCGCCGCCCACGACGGCGACGTCACAGCGATCGGGAGGCAGGTCGGCCACGGCGCGACGAGCGTAGATGGTCGCGAGACTCTCGCTCCGTGCGCTTCGCCACCTACGACCGCTTCACCCTCGACCTGCCGGCCGCCCACCGCTACCCGATCGGCCGCTACCGGCTCCTGCGGGAGCTGCTCGAGGCCGACGGCCACCAGCTCGTCGAGCCGGAGGCCGCGCCGTGGGAGCAGCTCGCGCGCGTGCACGACGCCGGCTGGCTCGCGCGGCTGCGCGACGGCGAGCTGAGCGAGCGCGAGCGGCGGGCGATCGGGCTGCCGTGGTCGCCGCAGCTCGTCGAGCGGTCGCGCCGGGCCGTCGGCGCGACGATCGTCGCCGCGCGCGACGCGCTCGCGCACGGCGTCGGGATGAGCCTCGGCGGCGGGCTGCACCACGCCGGCCGCGCCGGCGGGCGCGGGTTCTGCGTGCTCAACGACATGGCCGTCGCGATCGCCGCGCTGCGCGACGAGGGCGCCGTCGACCGCGTCGTCGTGCTCGACTGCGACGCCCACCAGGGCGAGGGCACCGCCGAGCTGCTCGCCGGCGACGACGCCGCGCTGACGATCTCGCTCCACGCGCGGCCGAAGGGCGCCGCGCGCCGGGTGGTGCCGTCCGACGTCGACATCCCGCTGCCCGCCGGCACGGGCGACGACGCGTACCTCGACGCGCTCGCCGCCGCGCTCGATCGCGCGCTCGCCGACCCGGCGCCCGCGCTCGCCTTCTACGTCGCCGGCGCCGACGCGTGGGACGGCGACCGGCTCGGCCGGCTCGGCCTCACCAAGGAGGGCCTGCTGCGCCGCGACGTGACGGTGCTGACGCGGCTGCGGGCCGCCGGCGTCGCGGTCTGCGTCCTGCTCGCGGGCGGCTATGCGCCGGACGTCGCCGACACCGTGGCGATCAACGCCGCCACGGCGCGGGCCGCCGTCGACGTCCATGACGGCTACCCTCCCGCCCCATGAGCATCGGGATCGTCGGTCTCGGCTATGTCGGGCTGCCGCTCGCCGTGGCCTTCGCCGAGGCGGGGCACGACGTGGTCGGCCTCGACGTCGACCAGCGCAAGGTCGCCGCCATCCGCGCCGGCGACTCGTACATCGAGGACATCCCGTCGGAGCGGCTGCGTGGTGTCGACGGGCGGATCGCCGCGACGACGCGCTATGCCGACCTGGCGGGGACCGAGGCGATCGTCATCGCGGTCCCGACGCCGCTGACGACCAACCGCGAGCCGGATCTCGGGCCGCTGCTGGACTCCAGCCGGGCGGTGGCGGGGGTGCTGCAGAGCGGGCAGCTCGTGGTGCTGGAGTCGACGACCTATCCCGGCACGACGCGCGAGCAGCTGGTGCCGCTGCTGGAGGAGTCGGGGCTGGGCGCGGGGCGGGACTTCCACGTGGCGTTCAGCCCGGAGCGCGTCGATCCGGGCCGCACGGACTACACGCTGCGGACGACGCCGAAGGTCGTGGGCGGGCTGACCGAGGCGTGCACCGAGCGGGCGGTGGAGCTGTACTCGCGCGTGGTCGACGACGTGGTGCGGGTCTCCTCGCCGGAGGTCGCGGAGCTGACGAAGCTGCTGGAGAACATCTTCCGCAGCGTGAACATAGCGCTGGTCAACGAGCTGGCGATGCTGACCGACCGGATGGGCATCGACATCTGGGAGGTCGTCGACGCGGCGTCGACCAAGCCGTACGGGTTCATGCGCTTCGAGCCGGGTCCGGGGATGGGCGGGCACTGCCTGCCGGTCGATCCGTTCTACCTGTCGTGGCGGGCGCGGGAGTTCGACATGACGACGCGCTTCGTGGAGCTGGCGGGCGAGATCAACCAGCAGATGCCCTACCACTGCGTCTCGCGGGTCGAGCGGACGCTCAACGCGCACGGCAAGGCGGTCAACGGCGCGAAGGTCGGGCTGCTGGGCGTCTCCTACAAGGCGGGCGTCGGGGACGTGCGCGAGTCGCCGGCGCTGAAGATCATCGCGCTGCTCAAGGCGCTCGGCGCCGACCTGCACTACCACGACGAGTTCGTGCCGGAGGTCCGCGAGGCGGAGATGCGCAACGAGCCGCTGGACGCGGTCGTCGACGGCGCCGACATCGTCGTGATCGTCACCGCGCACCCGGGGATCGACTTCGCGGCGATCGCGGAGAAGGTGCCGGCGCTGCTGGACCTGCGCGGCGTGACGCGCGACGTGGCCGCGACCAACGTCGTGCGGCTGTGAGCTCGGCCGATCGCGTGCGCGTCGGCGTCGTCGGCCTCGGCTACTGGGGCCCGAACCTCGCGCGCAACTTCGACGCCCTGGCCGACTGCGAGCTGGCCTGGCTGTGCGACGGCCGCGAGGAGATCCGCGCGAAGCTCGAGCCGATCTACCGATCCACCCGCTTCACCGGCGAGCTCGACGACCTGCTCGGCGACGAGACGCTCGACGCCATCGTGCTCGCGACGCCGGTCCCCACGCACGCCGACCTCGCCGTGCGGGTGCTCGAGGCGGGCAAGCACTGCTTCGTCGAGAAGCCGCTGGCGACGACCGCCGCCGACGCCGAGCGGGCCGTCGAGGCGGCGCGCCGCGCCGGCAAGGTCCTCATGGTCGGCCACCTCCTGCAGTACCACCCGGGCGTCAACAAGCTCAAGGAGCTCGTCGACAGCGGCGAGCTGGGCGACATCCACTACATCTACGGCAACCGCCTGAACCTGGGGCAGCTGCGCGCCGAGGAGAACGCGCTCTGGTCGCTCGGCGCGCACGACATCTCGGTCGTGCTGCACCTCGCCGGCGACGAGGAGCCCTACGAGTTCTCCGCGCGGGGCGAGTGCTACATGCGCCCCGGCATCGAGGACGTCGTCTTCGGCTTCATGCGCTTCCCGTCCGGGCTGTCGGCGCACCTGCACCTCAGCTGGCTCGACCCGCACAAGGAGCGGCGCTTCACCGTCGTCGGCTCGAAGCGGATGGCGACCTTCGACGACATGGACCTCGAGCGCAAGGTCACGCTCTACGACAAGGGCTTCGACGAGTCGATCCACTCCTACGGCGAGTACGTGATGCGCTCGGGCGACATCTGGAGCCCGCGGATCCCGAACGCCGAGCCGCTGCGGCTCGAGTGCCAGCACTTCCTCGACTGCATCCGCCAGGGCACGACGCCGGTCTCCGACGGCGAGAGCGGCCTGCGCGTCGTGCGCGTGCTCGAGCAGCTCCAGCACGAGCTGGAGCGCTCGCGGCGCACCGAGGCGGTGGCGCGTGGCTGAGCCGGTCATCGGCTACGGCGTCCAGGTCGGCGAGGGCGTCTCGTTCGGCGAGAACGTCGTCGTCCACGCCGGCACGGTGATCGGCGACGGCTGCGTGATCGAGGACAACGCGGTGCTCGGCAAGGTGCCGAAGCTCGCGCGCACCAGCGCCGCCGCCGGCAAGGAGCCGCCGCCCGGGCTGACGCTCGGCGCGCAGGTGACGGTCTGCGCCGGCGCCGTCGTGTTCGCCGGCTCGCGCATCGGCGACCGGGCGATCATCGGCGATCAGTCCTACGTGCGCGAGCGGTCCGAGATCGGCACCGAGACGGTCGTCGGGCGGGGCACCGCGATCGACAACGACGTCCGCGTCGGCGCGCGCTGCAAGATCCAGACGATGGTCTACATCACCGCGTACTCGGTGATCGAGGACGACGTCTTCGTCGGCCCGTGCGCGATGACGACCAACGACGACACGATGAGCCGCCACGGCCCCGAGTACGAGCTGCGCGGAGCGACGCTGCGGCGCGCCTGCCGGATCGGCGGCGGCGCCGTGCTGACGCCGGGCGTCGAGGTCGGCGAGGAGGGGTTCGTCGCCGCGGGCGCGCTCGTGACGCGCGACGTGCCGCCCCGCGGCGTGGTCCTCGGCGTGCCGGCCCGCGTCATCCGCGACGTGCCGGACGAGGACCTGCTCGAGCGCTGGCGCTAGCGGCGCGCCGCGCCGAGTGTCGACTTCGTCCGCCTCAGGCTGACGAACTCGACACTCGACCGGCCGCCGCTGCGGCGCGGCGCCGCGGCTGCACCGCTTTTTGCAGGGGAAACGCACCCTCGCCGGTACCGTCGCGCGGGTCGTGCGCCCACGGATGGTCCTCGTCCTCGCCTCGCTGCTCGCGTTCGCGTGCGCGTTCGCCGCGGCGCTCCCCGGCACCGCGTCGGCGGCCTTCGCGACGCGCACGCTCGCCGAGGGCTCGACCGGCAAGGACGTCGCCAAGGCGCAGCGCCTGCTCAGCCGCGCGCTCGGGGAGCCGGTCGACGCCGACGGCGAGTTCGGGCCGATGACCGCCGCGGCCGTCCGCCGCTTCGAGGTCGCCGGCGCTCTCACCGTCGACGGCTCGCTCACGCCCGACGAGCAGCTTGCCCTGAAGGCCGCGGCGAAGCGCGCCCGGGCCGAGCAGCGCGCGGCCGAGGCGGTCGCCGCGACCGGCGGGGCGAACCCGGCCGCGCCGGCGCCCACGCCGGCGCCCGCGCCGACCGGCACCGCGACGCTCAACCCCGACGGCACCGCCACGCCGCCCACGGGGGCGCCGCGCGCGGTCGCCGCGATCATCGCCGCCGGCAACGAGATCGCCACCAAGCCGTACCGGTTCGGCGGTGGCCACCGGACGTGGGTCGACACCGGCTACGACTGCTCCGGCTCGGTCTCCTACGCGCTGCACGGCGCGGGGCTGCTCGACGCGTCGATGCCGTCCGGCGGCTTCGAGGAATGGGGCGAGCCGG
>DASTRJ010000165.1:0-8886 GCA_035761245.1 Capillimicrobium sp.
GTCGGCTCCGTCGCGCGGCCGTTCGGCGGCTGGCTGTCGGACCGCGTCGGCGGCGCCCGGGTGACGCTCGGGGTCTTCCTCGGGATGGCCGCGGCGACGCTCGTGGCGATCGCCGGCGTGCAGGGCCGCAGCTTCCCGGCGTTCCTGGCCTCGTTCGTGGCGATCTTCCTGCTGGCGGGGATGGGCAACGGCTCGACGTACCGCATGATCCCGTCGATCTTCGGCGCGCTCGGCCGGCGCGAGGCCGCCGAGCGGGGCGTCCCGGAGCGCGAGACCCAGCTCGACTTCAAGCGCCGCGCGGCGGCGGTGATCGGGATCGCCGGGGCGATCGGCGCCTTCGGCGGCTTCCTCGTCCAGGTCGCGCTGCGCCAGGCCAGCCTGTCGGTGCAGGCGGCGGTCAAGGCGGCCGAGACGCCGGCGGAGAAGGTCGCCGTGGCGGCCGCCCACGCGGACTGGTCGGCCGGCGCGCTGTGGGTGTTCGCCGGCGCGTACGTCGTGCTCGCCGCGCTGACGTGGTTCTGCTACCTGCGGCGGCGCTTCGCCGTCGACCGGGTGCCGAGCCTCGCGTACGCGGGCGTCTGATGCGCGGCTACTCGGCCGGCGGGAAGAGGTAGACCGCGCGGTACCAGAGCTCGGCCAGGGTGCGCACCGACTCGGTGACCGAGTGGCCGCCCTTGATCACCTCGGTCGAGATGTGGCGCTCGACCATCGCGCACAGCGCGCGGGCGGAGATGCCGGCGTCGATGTCGGTCGGCGCCCGCCCGCGCATCTGGTCGGCGCGGATCCGCCGCTCGCACGCGCGGACGAGCCGCCGCACGTACGGCTCCCACTCGCTCGGCAGGCGGTCCTCGACGCCCGACATGCGGCCGGCCAGCAGCAGCACGTGGCCGTTGCGGTTGACGACGCCGACCACGCGCGCGAGCGCGAGCGGCAGCTCCTTGCGCGGATCGCCGGAGCCCTCGAGGTACGGCTCCCCCGCGACGAGCATCTCGGCGAACGCCTGCTGCACGAGCCGGTCGAGCACCGCCCGCTTGTTGGCGAAGTAGAAGTAGACGTTCGTGCGGCTGACGTAGGCGCGCTGCGCCAGCCCGTTCATCGTCATCCGGTCGTAGCCGCCCTCCGCGATGACCGCGCGGGCCGCGTCGAGGATGGCGGCCTCGGTCTCGTTGCGGGGCTGGAGCCGCTGGACGGCCGTCGCGCTCAAGGAGCGAAGGCTCCCAATGCGTGCGCGATGCGCGCACGGGTCTCGCGCGGCTCGATGACCTCGTCGACGAAGCCGTCGCGCGCGCTCACGCGCACGTCGAGCTGCTCGATCTCGTAGGCGGCCTCGAGCGCCATCCGGTCGGCGCCCGCGGCGAGCTCGCGCCGCCCGACGACCTCGACCGCCTGGCGCGCGCCCATGACGCCCATGCGCGCCGCGGACCACGCGAGGGTCAGGTCGGCCCCGAGATCGCGCGAGTTCATGACGATGTGGGCGCCGCCGAAGGCCTGTCGCAGCGTGACGGTCACACGAGGAACGGTAGCCCTCGCGAAGGCGCGAAGGAAGCCGGCCCCGTAGCGGATCACGCCCGCGCGCTCCTGGCCGGTCCCCGGCAGAAACCCGGGGGTGTCCACCAGGACGGCCAGCGGGAGGCCCATCCGGTCGCACCACTCGACGAACCACGCGCCCTTCTCGGCGGCCGCGACGTCGAGCGTCCCGCCGAGGTGCTTGGGCTGGTTGGCGATGACGCCGACCGGCATGCCCTCGACGCGGCCGAGGCCGACGACGAGGTTGCGCGCCCAGCGCGGCGCCAGCTCGAGCAGCTCGCCGTCGTCGAGGATCCGGTGCGCCACGTCGCGCACGTCGTAGACCTGCCGGGGCGACGGCGGCAGGACCTCGCCCGGATCGCCGGGCGCGGGCGACCGCGGCTCCTGCACGGGCGGGCGCTCGCCGAGCCGGCCGGGCAGGAACCCGAGGACGCGGCGCGCCAGCTCGAGCGCCTCGCGGCCGTCGGCCCCGGCGAGGTGGATGACGCCGTTGGCCGACTGCACGCGCACGCCGCCCAGCTCGACCGCGCTCACCCGCTCGCGCGTGATCTCCTCGACCACGCGCGGGCCGGTGAGGAACAGCTTGACGTCGTCGCCCGCCGAGATCGTGAGGTCCCCGACGGCGGCGCCGTACGCCGCCCCGCCCGCGCACGCGCCCGCCACGATCGAGATCACCGGCACGCGCGCGGTCGCCTCCGCGCGGAAGATCGCGCCGTAGGCGGTCAGCGCCGCCACGCCCTCCTGCACGCGCGCGCCGCCCGACTCGGGGAAGCAGACGACCGGGGCGCCCGCGCGGTCGGCGAGCGCGAAGACGCGCTGGATCGTCTCCCCGCCGCGGGCGCCGAGCGACCCGCCGCGGTAGCGGCCGTCCTGCGCCCATCCGAAGACGGGGCGGCCGTCGACGCGGCCGGAGCCCGCGACCACGCCGTCGCCGACCGCGGTCCGCAGCAGGTGCAGCGTGCCGGGGTCGACGAGCGACTCCAGGCGCCCGATCGGGGTGTCAGCGCATTCGATCTGCTCGGCGGCGGACATCTCGGATCACGCCCCCGCCAGCACGAGCGCGGCGTTCTGCCCGCCGAAGCCGAACGAGTTCGACACGACCGCCTCCAGGCCCGGGGCCTCGCGCGGGCCGTCGGGCACGTAGTCGAGGTCGCACTCGGGGTCGGGCTCCTCGAGGTTCAGCGTCGGCGGCAGCAGGCCGCGCTCGATCGCCGAGAGCGAGACGACCGCCTCGACGGCGCCGGCCGCGCCGAGCAGATGGCCGATCGCCGACTTCGTCGACGACACCGGCGGCGCGCTGCCGTTGGCGCCGAAGACCGCGCGCAGCGCCTTCGTCTCGATCTTGTCGTTGAACGGCGTCGACGTGCCGTGCGCGTTGACGTAGCCGACGTCGCCCGGCTCGGCGCCCGCGTCGGCGAGCGCGGCGCGGATCGCCTGGACGGCGCCGCGGCCGTCCTCGTCCGGCTGCGTGATGTGGAAGGCGTCGTTCGACGCGCCGTAGCCGGCGATCCGCCCGAGGACCTTCGCCCCGCGCGCCCGCGCGTGCTCCTCGGCCTCGAGGACGAGCACCGCGGCGCCCTCCCCCATGACGAAGCCGTCCCGTCGCAGGTCGAACGGCCGGGAGATCCCCTCGCGCGACGTCGCGCCCATGCGCTTGAACGCGGCCAGGCACACGCCGGTGAGCGCCGCCTCGGTGCCGCCCGCGACGACGAGGTCGGCCTCGCCGCGCTCGATCATCCGCTTGGCCTCGCCGATCGCGTGACCGCCGGTCGCGCACGCCGAGGCGATCGACCAGCCGGGGCCGTGCAGGCCGAACCGCATCGCGATCAGGCCCGCGGCGGCGTTCGGCATCATCATCGGCACGAACATCGGCGAGACGGCGCGCTCGCCCTCCTGCAGCCACGCGAGCGTGTTGCGCTCCATGGTCTCCAGGCCGCCGACACCGGTGCCGACGACGACCGCGCCGCGCTCCGGCTCGAGGCCCTCGGGCGCGGCCTCGTCCCACGCCTGCTGGGCGGCGGCGATCGCGAACTGGGCGAAGCGGTCGGCGCGGCGCGCCTCCTTCGGCGTCATCCACCGCTCCGGGTCGAACTCGCTGGCGGGCCCGACGCCGTCGGCGATGCCGCTGCGGCGGTCGATCAGGGCATCGAAGAACGGGTCGGCGCCCTCGCCGAGCGAGGTGACGACCCCGCGTCCGGTGACGACGACCGAGGTCACGCCTGCTGGGCCTGAGCCAGCCGGATCGTCAGCGCGACCGCGTCGCCGACGCCCTTGATGGGCTTGAGCTCGTCGTCGTGGATCTGGATGCCGTACTCGTCCTCGAGCGCCTTGACCAGCTCGACGAGGTCGAGCGAGTCGACGTCGAGCTCGGACCACTGCGTGTCCATCTGGGCGTCCTCGGCGCCCGGGACCTTGATCGCGGCGAGCTCCTCGCGCACGCGCGCCAGGACCTGCTCCTCGGTCGGGATGGTCTTCTCGGCCATGGGTGACTGCTCCTCGTGGTACGTGGTCAGGGTGGTGTCAGGCGCTCATCGCGCCGTCGACGGACAGGGTGGCGCCGTTGACGTAGCCGGCCTCCTCGGAGGCGAGGAACGCGACGGCGTGCGCGACCTCCTCCGGCGTGCCGACGCGGCCGGCCGGGATGGCGCTCAGCACGCCGTCGCCGACCTCGGCGGTCATGTCGGTGGCGATGAAGCCCGGCGTCACGGCGTTGCAGGTGACGCCCTTGCGGGCCATCTCGCGCGCGATGGTCTTCGTGAAGCCGACCAGCCCCGCCTTCGAGGCGGCGTAGTTGGCCTGGCCCGGGTTGCCGATCCGCGCGCCGACGACCGAGCTGACGTTGACGACGCGGCCGAAGCGCTGGCGCATCATCGTGCCGAGCACCCGCCGCGTGCAGTGGAAGGCGCCGGTGAGGTTCGTGTCGAGGACGGTCTGCCAGTCGTCGTCGCTCATCCGCAGCGCCAGGCCGTCGCGGGTGACGCCGGCGTTGTTGACGAGCACCAGGACCGGGCCGTGCTCCTCCTCGACGCGCGTGAACGCGGCGTCGACGCTGGCGGCGTCGCGCACGTCGCAGTCGCTGCTCGAGAAGCCGACGACCTTCCACCCGTCGGCGCGCAGGCGCTCGACGATCGCCGCGCCGATGCCGCGGCTGCCGCCGGTGACGACCGCCACGCCGCCGTCATGCGCAGACATGGACGCGCTCCTTCCAGCGGACGACGCCCGCGCTCCACACGAAGCCCGCGCCGAAGGCGGCCAGGCCGACGACGGCGCCCGGCGCGAGCCGTCCCTCGCGCTCGGCGCGATGCAGCGCGAGCGGGATCGTGGCCGACGACGTGTTGGCGCAGCGGTCGACGTCGACGAGGACGCGGTCGGCGTCGACGCCGAGCTCCGCGGCGGCCGCCTCGATGATCCGCGCGTTGGCCTGGTGGGCGACGAAGAGGTCGAGATCGTCGGCCGTCATGCCGGCGGCGGCGAGCGCGTCCTGCGTGGCCTCGACCATCCGGGCGACCGCGTGGCGGTACACGGTCTGGCCGTCCATGCGCAGCTTGCGCTCCTCGCGGTCGGCGTAGAGCACCTCCGCGTGGGCGGGGTCGCTGCCGTGGACGATGCGGGTGACGCCCTGCTCGAGGTCGCCGCCGGCGACGACGACCGCGCCGGCGCCGTCGCCGAAGAGCACGGCGGTGCCGCGGTCGTCGTGGTCGGTGATCCGCGAGAGCGCCTCGGCGCCGCAGACGAGCACGACGCTCGCGCGGCCGGACTCGACGAGCGCCGCCGCCTCGTCGAGCGCGACGAGGAAGCCGGCGCACGCGGCGTTGAGGTCGAGCGCGCCGACGTCCGGGCGGCAGCCGAGGCGGCCGGCGACCATCGGGGCGAGCCCGGGCGTGATCCGGTCCGGCGTGATCGTGGAGACGATCAGGCGGTCGACCTCGGTCGCGTCGCGCCCGGCGTCGGCGAGCGCCTCCGTGCAGGCTGCGGCGGCCAGCCGGGCGAGGCTCTCGTCGGGGCGCAGGTGGTAGCGGGTGCGGATGCCGGTGCGCCGGACGATCCACTCGTCGCTGGTGTCCAGCCGGGCGACGAGGTCGTCGTTGGTGATGACCTGGTCGGGCAGCGCGGCGCCGATGCCGAAGACGCCGGCGCGCAGCGTCGGCCGCGGGCGCGGGGTGCGCGCGACGCGGACGGCGGGTGCGTCGATCGCCGCCATCAGGCCGACACCTCCCGCAGGATGCGCTTGACCAGCCCGCTGAGCACACGGCCCGGCCCGAGCTCGGCGAAGTCGTCGGCGCCCAGCTCGCGCAGCGCGAGGACGGTCTCGCGCCAGCGCACGGGGCTGAGCAGGTTCTCGACCAGCTCGGCGCGGATGTCGGCGAACGGCGCGGCGGTGCCGTTGGAGAGCACCGGGAAGCGCGGCTCGCGGATCTCGACCTCCTCGAGCGCCGCCGCGAGCTCCTCAGCCGCGGGCGCCATCAGCGGCGAGTGGAAGGCGCCGGAGACGTCGAGCCGGCGCGTGCGCAGCGGGCCGGCGTCGACCGCCTCGACGGCGGCGACCGGGCCCGAGAGGACGATCTGCCCGGGCGCGTTGTCGTTGGCGACCGTCAGGCCGTGCTCGAGCGCCGCCTCGCGGACGGCGTCGTCGTCCTCGCCGAGGACGGCCACCATCGAGCCGGCCCCGCCGGGCGCCTCGCCGGCGCGGGCCATCGCGTCGCCGCGCAGCGCGACGAGGCGCACCGCGGCGTCGAAGTCGATCGCCCCGGCGGCGACGAGCGCGGCGTACTCGCCGAGCGAGTGGCCGGCCGCGGCGACGGGCGCGGCGATCCCGCTGCGCTCCCACGCGACGACCGAGCACAGGAAGATGGCGGGCTGCTGGTAGCGCGTGCCCTCGGAGAGGCGCGCGAAGGGGTCGAACCCGAGCAGCTCGAGGCCGCGGACCATCAGCGGGTCGTCCCGCAGGCCCTCGTCCATGCCGTCGGTCTGGCTGCCCTGCCCTGGGAAGAGGATGGCGATGCTGCTCACGTTGCAGCCATCCAACACCGGCGACCGGACGCGGGAACACGCTTTCGACGCTCCGGCGCGGAATGTCGAGCGGGCTACCCGGAGCCCGCCTGCCGGATCTCCTCCCGCAGCGTCGCCAGCTCGCTGCGCAGCGCCTTGATCTCCCCGTGCAGCTCCGCGAGCGACGGAGCGTCGCCGTCGGCGCCATCCTCGTCGGCGTCGCCGACGACGAAGCGCTGCGCGGCCGCGCCGACGATGAGCGCGGCGGTCCCGATGCCGGCGGCCATGATCACCGTGGCGACGACCCGGCCGGCCTCGGTGTGCGGGACGATGTCGCCGTAGCCGACCGTGGTGACGGTCTCGATCGCGAACCAGATGCCGTCGGCGGCGCTGACGTCGTAGCCGTGCTCGACGCCGGAGAACACGACGCCCCCGCCGACCACGACGAGCCCGAGGATCGCGGTCGCGTAGCGGAGGCCCTGGACGCTGAACAGGCGGCGGGCGTGGTGCGCGGCGCCCAGCAGCGCGCCGAGCCGCGCGAGCCGCACGATCTGCAGCTGCGGCGGCATGAGCGGCACCGTGAGCACCACGACGACCGCGAGGACCGGGTTGGACTTCAGCACCGCCCAGGCGCTCGGCCCGCGCGCCAGCGCGACGACGAGCGTGAGCAGGAACACGCTCCAGACGACCCAGTTCAGGGTGTCGCCGAACGTGTCCCACCCCGACGGCAGGCCCTCGGTCTCGTCGAGCAGGACCGCGGGCACCGTCAGGAGCGCGGCGACCAGCGACGCCGTGCGCAGCCAGCGGGGAACGGCGGCCTCGAACGCGTCATCCACGGGGTGGACGGTATGCGACGTGGGTGACGGCGTGGCGGCGTCCGCTCGCGCTGCGGCGCTCGTGGCGTGGCGCTCCGCTCGCGGGCCGCGTCGGTGGGGCGAGGCGGACGGCGAGGGCGACGAAGGAGGCGCGGGCTCGAGCGCCACGGCGCTCCCCCGGCGCGCGGCTGCACCTCCACCGGGCGCGGCCGTTGTCGTCTCGAGGACGCAGACGGTCGTCAAGACGACAGGCGCCGCGCGCCCGCGCGCTCCCCCACGGCCGTTGTCGTCTCGAGGACGCAGACGGTCGCCGAGACGACAGGCGCGGCGGCTGCTACTTGACCGAGCCGGCCAGCAGGCCCTGGACGAAGTACCGCTGGAACGCCAGGAAGACCATCAGCGGGATGGCCAGCGAGAGGAACGACGCCGGCGCGATCAGCTCGATGTTCGTGCCGAACTGGCGCAGCTGGGAGAAGATCGCCACGGTCAGCGGCTGCACGTTGCGGCCGAACGTCAGCGCCACGATGAGGTCGTTCCACGTCCAGAGGAACTGGAAGATGGCCAGCGACGCGATCGCGGGCAGGCCGAGCGGGAGGATCAGCCGGAAGAAGATCCGCGCCTCGCTCGCCCCGTCGATCCGGGCGCTCTCGAGGATGTCCTTCGGGATCCCGGCGAAGAAGTTGCGCAGCAGGAAGATGCCGAACGGCAGGCCGAACGCCACATGGAACAGGATCAGGCCCAGGATGGTGTCGAACAGCCCGGTGTTGTTGTAGAGCGAGAAGATCGGGATCAGCGCGACCTGCAGCGGCACGACGAGCAGGCCGATCACCACGACGAAGAGCGCGTCGCGCCCAGGGAACTTCAGCCACGCGAACGCGTACCCGGCGAGCGCGGCGATGATGACGAGCAGGAACGTGTTGCCGACCGCGATGATCGCCGTCGTGACGAGCGCGTCGACGAGGTCCTGGTTGTCGAACATCGCCTGGTAGTTGTCGAACGTCAGCAGCGACGGCTGGGCGAACGTCTGCCACCAGCCCTGCTCCGCGATCTCGGACGCCGGCATCAGGGACGTCAGCAGCAGGCCGATCGTCGGCACCAGCCACAGCACCGCCACGAACGCCATGAAGATCTGCAGCGGCAGCTGCGCGAAGAGCCGCACGACGCGCCCCGCGGCCGGCTCGCGCCGCGTGATCGGGTGCGCGACCCGATCCTCCTGCCGAAGCGGTGCCGCGGTGGCCATCAGCCCTCCTCTCGCTTGAAGCGCCGGATGTTGAGCGCGAGGAACGGGATCACGAGCAGGAACAGCAGCACCGCGATCGCCGAGCCGAGCCCGAAGTCGTTGACGCCCGAGAACGACGTCCGCCACATCGCCAGCGCGATCACGTTGGCGTCGTCCTGCGTCGATCCCGGGGCCACCGAGTGGCAGGTATTCCGCCGTGTCACGGTGCCGATGCTGGCGCCCGTGCTCTCGGTCGTGTTCGTGACGATGCTCATCAACGTCCTGAAGGTGTTCGACATCGTGCTCTCGGTGGCGCCCGGGTCGACGCAGGACGAC
>DASTRJ010000166.1:0-7864 GCA_035761245.1 Capillimicrobium sp.
GGTCGAGCCTCGGCGGACTGTAACATGCTACCTCCGGCCGCGGAAGGGGAGAACGTCGCCCAACCGCGGTTCCCGCCTTCGACGCAAGGAGCCCCATGACCACCGCCGTCGCCCCGTCGACCACGCTGAGCACCGGCCGGACCCTGTTCATCGCGGGCAGGTGGCAGGGCGCGGAGGAGACCTACGAGCGCCTCGATCCCGCGGACCTCCGCACCCCGACCGGCACGTATGCGCTCGCGACCGCCGACCACGTGCGCGCCGCCTACGACGCAGCGGCCGCCGCACAGCCCGCCTGGGGGCGGACGCCGGCTCCCGAGCGCGCCGAGGTGCTGCGCCGTGCCGGCGACCTGCTGGAGGCGCGGCAGGAGGAGGCCACGCGGCGCCTGACCGCCGACATGGGCAAGGCGGCGCGCGACGCGCGCGCGGAGGTCCGGCGCAGCATCGCGATCCTGCGGTACTTCGCCGGCGAGCTGCTCGCGCCGATGGGGGAGGCGTACCCCAGCGCCGCCCCCGACACCACGCTGCTGACGCTCGAGGAGCCGCTGGGGATCGTGCTCGCGGTCACGCCCTGGAACTTCCCGTTCGCGATCCCGACGTGGAAGCTCGCCCCGGCGCTCGGCTTCGGCAACAGCGTGGTGCTCAAGCCCGCCGAGCCGGCGTCCGGCAGCGCGGTGCTCCTGACGGAGATCCTGTCGGAGGCCGGCCTGCCCGACGGCGTGCTGAACCTCGTCACCGGGCGCGGCCGCGACCTCTCGTCGTCGCTGACGGGCGACCCCCGGCTCTCCGCGCTGACGTTCACGGGCTCCGGCGGCGTCGGGTCGGCGCTGCGCGCGGCCGTCGCCGATCGCAACGTCAAGGTGCAGCTCGAGCTGGGCGGCAAGAACCCCGCGATCGTCCTCGCCGACGCCGACCTCGAGGACGCGGCGGTGCAGGTCGTCCGCGGCGCGATGCTGGCGACCGGGCAGCGCTGCACCGCGACCAGCCGGGTCTACGTCGAGCGGTCGGTCGCCCGGCGGTTCGTCGAGCTGGTGCGCAGGTGCACCGAGGAGCTCGTGGTCGGCGATCCGGCCGACGAGCGCACCGACGTCGGCCCGCTGGCGTCGCGTGAGCAGCTCGAGACCGTCGCCGGCTACCTGCAGCGCGCCCGCGACGAGGGCGCCGAGGCGATCGTCGAGGGCGCGCCGACCGGCGTCGGCTGCTTCGTCACGCCGACCGTCCTGACCGGCGTCGACCCAGAGAGCCCCCTGATGCGCGAGGAGATCTTCGGGCCGGTGCTGGTGGTCGCCGAGGTCGGCGGGTTCGAGGAGGCCCTGGCGGCGGCCAACGACACGCCGTTCGGCCTGTCCTCGGCGGTCTTCACGCGCGACCTCGCGACGGCGATGACCTTCGTGCGCCGCACGCAGTCCGGCCTCGTCCACGTCAACCGCGAGACGGCCGGCGTCGAGCCGCACGTGCCGTTCGGCGGGGTCAAGGCGTCCAGCAACATGCAGCGCGAGCAGGGCAAGGCGGCCCGCGCCTTCTTCACGACGACGAAGACGGTGTACCTGCGGACGACGTAGCGCAACGGCGAGCGCTGGCCACCGTCACGCCGGCCGGCGAAGCCATGCCCGCTGTTCGCCGCGGAGTCGGCGGCGTCGTACGCGCCGTCGTGCGCTAAGTTTCCCGCCATGTCGCGGGAAACACCGTCGACCCTCCGAGCGATGGCCCATCCCGTGCGGCTGCGGATGCTGTCGCTGCTCACCGGGGCGGCGCTGTCGGCCACCGAGGTCGCCGACGAGCTGGGCATCTCGCATGCCACCGCGAGCTATCACCTGCGCGCGCTCCAGGCCGCCGGCCTGCTCGCGATCGCCGAGGAGAGCGCGGAGGGGGCCCGTCCACCAGGCCGTCCGAGCGTGCGCTACCGGCACGTCCCCGGCACGGCGCCCTCCGCAGGGGACGCCGACGGCTCGCGGCTGGCGTTCGAGGCGATGGTCGAGGACCTGCGTCGCCGCCACGGCGCGATGCGGGCCAAGCACCTGATCGCCGACGGCGAGGTGTGGCTGCCGCGCGAGGCGTGGGAGGAGGTCTGCCGGCTCTCGGACCGCATCGCCGACCTCGTCCACGAGCACGCGACGGCTCCGCGCGCTCGCGGGACCGTCCACGCCAGCGTGACCGTCGCGACCTTCGAGCTGTAAGGGGACGGGCGGCTCATGTGGCGGCTGCATCTCGCCGCGTTCGCGTACTTCCTCGGCGTGGGCCTGGGCGTCCCGACGCTGCCGCGGCTCGTCGCCGGTCCGCTGCACGGCTCGGGCGTCGCGGTCGGCTGGGCGGTCGGGGTCCTGAGCATCGCGGCGGTGGCGGCCCGGCCGCTCGCCGCGCCCGCCGCTCGGCGCTGGCCGGCCTCCGGGCTCCTCGCGGTGGGGGCGCTGGCGGCCGGCGCCGGTCTCCTCGGGCTCGCCTGGGCGGACTCGCTCGCGGCCGTGCTGGCGTGCCGGGTCGTGGCCGGGGTCGGGGAGGCCCTCTTCTTCGTGACCGCGACGTCGGCGGTCTTCCGGCTCGCCGCCGGCGCAGCGGCTCGGCGCGCCCAGCAGGATCCCAGCGTCGCGGTCTACGCCGGCCTCCTCCTCGGCCCGGTCGCCGCCGAGGCGCTGCGCCCCGCTGTCGGGCTGGACGCGATCTGGGTCCTCGCCGCCGCGGCGTGCGCGGCGGCGTCCGTGGCCGCGGCGGGCGTTCGCCTGCCGCCCGAGGCACCCACTCCGCGGGAGCGGTTCGCCGGCGCGGTGCGGGCCGCCGCGGTCCCGGGCCTGGCGCTCGCCGCCGCGACGTGGGGAACGATCGCCTTCCAGGCGTTCCTCGCGCTCGCCGCCGAGCACGAGGGCCACGGCGACGTCACCGTGCCGTTCGTGCTGTTCGCGGCGGTGGTGATCGGCGCGCGGACGCTCGGACGGCGGGCGCTCGGCGACGCGCCGCCCGCGCGGCTGGCAGTCGCCGCGTCGCTGTCGGCCGGCGCCGGGCTGGCCGTGGTCGCGTGGTCCCCGACGGCGGTCGGGATGGCGGTGGCGGCGATCCTGGTCGGCGCCGGCGAGGCCATCGTCTACCCGGCGCTGGTCGCGCTCGTCGTCGACGGCCTGGCCGAGGAGCGCCGCACCTCGACCCTCGCGGCGTTCACCGGGTTCCTGGACGCGGCGCTGGCCACCGGCGCGCCCGCGCTCGGGCTCGTGCTCGAGCTCGGGGGGTTCGGGGCGCTGTACGCCGTCGCCGCGCTGATCTGCGCCGCGGGCGCGGTCCCGCTGCTGCCGATGACCCGCACGACGAGGAGCGACCCCGTTGCCGTCTGAGGACCTGCTTCGCCGCTACGCCGACGTCATGCTCGACGTCGGCCTCGACCTGCGCCCCGGTCGCACGGTCGCCATCGACGCGCAGATCGAGCACGCGCCGCTCGCGCGCCTGCTCGCGGAGGGCGCCTACCGCCGCGGGGCCCGCTACGTCGACGTCTGGTACTGGGATCCGCATCCCAAGCGCTCCCGGCTGCTCCATGCCGACGCCGCGACGCTGCACGAGGTCCCGGCGTGGCTCGCTCGGCGCTACGAGGCGCTCGCGGAGGCACCGGACGGCGGCTGCCTCATCCGCATCGCGGGGGACCCGGACGCCGACCTGCTGAGCGATGTCGACCCCGAACGGGCCGGGCGCGACCGCATGCCGTGGGTGCCAGCTCGAAACGACGCGCAGACCCACATGCTCGTGGAGTGGACGATCGGCTGCTGTCCGACGCCGGGCTGGGCAGAGCGCGTGCTCGGCGAGCCCGACGTCGAGGAGCTCTGGTCGCTCGTCGCCCACCTCATGCGCCTCGACGAGCCCGATCCCGTCGCGGCGTGGCGGGCGCGGATGGCGGAGCTGCGGCGGCGCTGCGAGCAACTCGACGCCCTGGGGCTCGAGACGATCCGCTTCGAGGGGCCGGGCACCGACCTGTCGGTCGGGCTGCCCGAGGACCATCGCTGGCTCACCGTCGAGCTCGTGTCCCGGCGCGGCGTCAGGCACGTCGTCAACCTGCCGAGCGAGGAGGTGGCGACCTCGCCGGACCCTACGCGCGCGGAGGGCGTCGTCCGGAGCACGCGGCCGCTCGCGCTGGGCGGCACGGTCGTGCGCGACCTCGAGCTGCGCTTCGAGGGCGGGCGCATCGTCGACGTCGCCGCCGCGACCGGGGCGGACGTGGTGCGCGCCCATGTCGCGCAGGACCCCGGGGCCGGCCGGCTCGGCGAGGTCGCGCTCGTCGACGGCTCCTCGCGCGTGGCGGCGAGCCGCCGCCTGTTCTTCGACACGCTCCTCGACGAGAACGCCGCATGCCACCTCGCCTGGGGCAGCGGCATCCCGGAGGCGCGCGCGGGCCATGATCCGTCGTCGGGCGCGTCGCTCTCCGACCTCGGGCTCAACGCGTCGAGCACCCACACCGACTTCATGGTCGGCGGTCCCGGCGTGACCGTCACCGGCCGCGATCGCGCCGGTCGCGAGCACCTGCTGCTGGCCGGGGAGCGCTGGATGCTCGCCGCGCCGTGAGCGCCGCGCGCGTCACGCGACGGGCGCCGTCCGCGCCGTCAGGTCTCGTGTGACGCCGACCGCCGCGCGCTGGCCGGTGGCGAGCGCCTGGACGACGGCCGGCGCGACCGTCACGAGGTCGCCGGCGGCGTAGACGCCCTCCACCGCGGTCCGGCCGAAGTCGTCCGTCACGACGAGCCCGGCGCCGGCCCGCTCGAGCGGCAGGTGGGCGAAGGCGGCGTCGCGTGGCGTCGGCGGCGCGGCGACGAAGAGCACGTCGCGCGGCACCGCGGACCCGTCGGGCAGCACGACGGCCTCGAGCGCACCGTCGCGCGACTGCAGCTCCGCGACCGCGTCGAAGACCTCGACGTCGGCCGACAGCCGGCGCAGCAGCGGGAGGACGTGACCGGCGTGCTCCTCGCTCGCCGCGAGCAGGCCGATGCGCGCGTCGCGCGCCTCCCAGCCGTGACAGAACGGGCAGTGGATCACCGACGTGCCCCACAGCCCGTCGATCCCGGGCAGTTGGGGGAACCCGTAGTCCACGCCGGTGGCGAGCACGACGGCGCGGGCGGCGAGCGCCGTGCCGTCGGCGAGCGTCACGCGAAGGTCCTCGTCGACGCGCGCCGCCTCGCCGTCGACGAGCCGCACCGAGGGCAGCTCGGCGAGCTGGGCGCGGCCGGTCGCCAGGAGGTCCAGCGGGGCGAGGTCCCGCGCCCCGAGCAGGCCCCCGATCGCGTGCGCCGGGGCGTTGCTCGGCTCGCCCGCGTCGATGACGACCACGTCGAATCGCATCCGGCCGAGCGTCAGCGCCGCCTGGAGGCCGGCGCTGCCGCCGCCGACGATCACCACATCTGCGTCCATGCCGTCACGGTGGCAGGTGCGCGGGCCATCTGGCAAGCTCTCTTGCCGACTTGGCAAGCGACGAGGAGCGGATCCGGCGACGGCTGCGAGCGCTGCGCGAGGAGCGCGGGCTGTCGCTCGACGCCGTCGCGGCGGCGGCGGGGATGGCGCCGTCGACGCTCAGCCGGCTCGAGACGGGCAAGCGCCGCCTCGCCGTCGACCACCTCGCGCCGCTCGCGCGTGCCCTGGGCACCTCCGTCGACGCCCTCGTCGCGCCGGCGCACGAGGGCGACCCTCGCGTCCGCCGGCGGGCGCGGACCGTGAACGGCATGCGCGTCGTCCCGCTCAGCCGCGGCGACGGACCCGGCCCGCGTGCCTATCACCTGACGATCCCCGTGCGCGGCGAGCCGGACCCGCGCTCACACGACGGCCACGAGTGGCTCTACGTCCTCGGCGGCGAGCTGCGCCTCGTGCTCGGCGACGACGACCTCGTCCTGCGGCCCGGCGAAGCCGCCGAGTTCAGCACGTGGACGCCGCACTGGATGAGCGGCGTCGGCGGCCCGGCCGAGGTCCTCGTGCTCATGGGCCACCAGGGCGAGCGCGCGCATCTGCGGGTCGCGCCGCCGGCGCGCGGCCACGTGGCGGGCTAGGAGCGGCGGCCGCTCTCCACGGCCACCCCGACGCCCGCCGCGCGGAACCGCTCGACGCACACCTGGCACAGCGGCGTGCCGGCGTACCGCATGACGGCGGCATGATCGGCGTGGTAGTTGCACGCCTCCCGGATCGGGGACGCCGTCCAGGGCGTTCGTGGATGCGGCCGGGCCGAGAGAGGCGGCATGGGTCCGCAGATCCCCGCTGCCGCCGTCGAACATGCGGCTGCTGGCGCGTCCTCGCTCGGCCCCGTCGCCGCTACCCGGCCGGCGGCGCCTCGACGACCCAGACGTGGTTCCCGTCCGGGTCGCGCAGCGCGAACATCGTCGGCGTGTCCGGCATGCGCATCAGCTCCTCGTCGACGTCGACGTCGCCGAGCGCGCGCAGGCGCTGGTGCTCGCCCTCGACGTCGCTCGTCTCGACGCCGATCGAGCCGCCGCCGGGCTGGCCGGACATCGGCGGGTTGAGCGCCAGGCGAGCGGTCGAGCCGGGCGGCGCGACCTCGAGCCAGCGCATCTGGTTGCCCTCGCCGAAGCGCACGTCGGCGCGGACCTCGAAGCCCAGCTTCTGGGTGTAGAACGCGAGCGCCGCGTCCTGGTCGGCCACCGAGAACATCGCGACGCCGATGTTCGAGATGGTGGTGCTGGTTGGTGTGGAATCGCTCATGTCCGTGAGACCTACCAGCGCCGCGGAACTCATCGGTGGCAGACTCATCCCCATGTCGACCGCGACCGACGCCCGCGCAGCCGGGGCCGCGCGGCCCGAGCCCGAGCCCAGCCCGCTGATCGGCGAAGCGCCGCCGTCACCCGCCGGACCGATCGACGAGGCCGAGCTCGCGACGCTCGCCGCCCCGCCCGAGGTCGACCTGCCGCGCTGGCTGCAGGTCCTGCGCTTCAACCAGCGCCAGATCCAGTTCGTCTTCCGCGCGCGGCGCGAGCTCGGCGAGGTCTTCCGCATGGACGGCGTCATCGCGGGACGCCCGGCGATCACCTCGCACCCCGACCACGTCCGCTCGCTGTTCGGCGCCAAGCCGGAGGAGGCGCCGTCGCTGACCGGGGAGTCCCCGCTGCGGCCGATCGTCGGGCCGAGCTCGGTCCTCACCGCCGTCGGCCCGCGCCACATGCGCCAGCGCAAGCTGCTGCTGCCGCCGTTCCACGGCGAGGCGATCGCGCGCTACCAGCGGATGATCGAGCAGGCCGCCGAGCGCGAGATCGCCGCCTGGCCGCTGAAGACGCCGATGCGGCTCGCGCCGCGCATGCAGGCGATCACCCTCGACGTGATCATGGGCGGCATCTTCGGCATCGAGGGCAAGCCGCGCCGCGGCACGCCCGAGCACCGCCTGCGCCAGGCGACGCGGACGATCATCGACCTGTCGACCAAGCCGTTCGCGCAGGTCTCCGAGCTGGTCAACATCGGCCGCACCGAGGCGGTCGGCCTGCAGAGGCTCGCGCTCGACGTGCTCGACCGGCCGACCTACGAGGTCATCCGGCAGCGGCGCGCCGCCACCGACGTCGAGGAGCGCAACGACATCCTCTCGCTGCTCATCCGCGCGCGCACCGAGGAGGGCGAGGCGCTCACCGACCGCGAGCTGCGCGACGAGCTGCTCACGCTCGTCCTCGCCGGGCACGAGACGACCGCCAACCAGCTCGCGTGGGCGTGGGAGCGGCTGGTCCGCGCACCAGCGGCGCACGAGCGGCTGATCGCCGCGGTGCGCGACGACGCGCCCGACGCCGACGCCGTCATCGAGGCCACCATCCAGGAGGCGATGCGCTCGCGGCCGGTGATCCCGATGATCGGGCGCCGCGTCACGGTGCCGTGGCGCCTGGGCGACTACGGGGTGCCCGCTGGGACGCCGATCTCG
>DASTRJ010000167.1:0-25476 GCA_035761245.1 Capillimicrobium sp.
AGCGCCGCGTCGAGCCCCTCCAGGAACCGCCGCTCGACGTCCTCGTCGCCCTCGGCCAGCACCCGCGCGGCGAGCAGCAGCTGGTCGGTGTCGTCGGAGGTCGAGCCGCGCGGCCAGTCCTCGCGCGCGCCGATCCCGTCGACGCGCACGTCCGCCGGCGCGGCGCCCTCCCACGGCACGCCCAGCGCGTCGCCGGCGCAGAACGCCACGAGCCCGAGGCGGATGCGGTGGCGGATGCGATCGTCGTCCATCGGTTGAGCCGAGCAGCGGGAGACCGGGTAGGCCATCATCGCGTGTACGGGATGGACTCACTCCGTGGACAGCTCCTGATCGCGGGTCCGGCGCTCGACGACCCGAACTTCCACCGCACCGTCGTGCTCATCTGCGCCCACGGCGACGAGGGGGCGCTCGGGCTGGTCCTCAACCGGCCCTCCCCGCTCGCCGTCGGGGACGCGGTCCCGGAGCTGAGCGCCGCGCTCGACGAGGGCGGCCGCCTCTGGGTCGGCGGCCCGGTGCAGCCCGCGAGCGTCGTCCTGCTCGCCGACTTCGTCGACCCGGGCGAGTCGCTCGTGGTGGCCGGCGACCTCGGGCTGGTCACCGACGGCTCCTCGCTGGACGACCTCGTCGACCGCACCCGGCGGGTGCGCGCCTTCATCGGGCACTCCGGCTGGGGCCCGGGCCAGCTCGAGGCCGAGGTCGAGCGCGACGACTGGATCGTCGCGCCGCTGCGCGCCGCCGACCCGTTCGACCACGACGCCGAGTCGATGTGGTCGCGCGCGCTGCAGGCGATGGGCGGGCGCTACGCGCTCGTCGCCCGCATGCCCGAGGACCCGTCGGTCAACTGAGGCGCCGCGTCCCATAGGCTCGCGCGCCATGCGCGACGACCTCGACCTCCCCTACGCCGGCCGCTCCTCGACCGAGGAGATCCCGCGCGAGCGTGTCCCCGACGGCTCGCTGTCGGCGCGCGCGGCCTACCAGCTGGTCTCCGACGAGCTCGCGCTCGACGGCAACCCGAAGCTGAACCTGGCGAGCTTCGTGACGACGTGGATGGAGCCGGAGGCGCGCCAGCTCGCGGCCGAGGTCATCGACAAGAACCTCGTCGACAAGGACGAGTACCCGCGCACCGAGGTCATCCACCGGCGGGTGATGGCGATGATGGGCGGCCTCCTGAACGCCCCGGAGGGCTGCACGCCGGTCGGCACCGCGACCGTCGGCTCGAGCGAGGCGATCATGCTCGGGCTCGTCGCCCACCGCAAGGCGTGGCAGCGGCGCGGCGGCGGGACCGGCCGGCCCAACGTCGTCTGCAGCGGCCTCGTGCACACCTGCTGGGAGAAGGCCGCCGCCTACTTCGACCTCGAGCTGCGGCGCGTGCCGCCCGAGCCCGGCCGCTACGTGCTCGACGCCGAGCGCGTCCGCGAGCGCGTCGACGAGAACACCGTCGCGGTCGGCGCGATCCTCGGCAACACCTTCACCGGCGAGGTCGACGACGTCGCCGGCATCGACGCGATGCTCCGCGAGCTGCCCTACGAGGTGCCGATCCACGTCGACGCCGCCAGCGGCGGGTTCGTCGCCCCGTTCCTGGCGCCGGACCTCGCCTGGGACTTCCGGCTCGAGCGGGTGCGGTCGGTCAACATCTCCAACCACAAGTTCGGGCTCGTCTATCCCGGCATGGGCTCGGTGATCTTCCGCGACGAGTCCGACGTCGACGACGAGCTCGTCTTCCACATCACCTACCTGGGCGGCGACGCGCCGACGTACTCGCTGAACTTCTCGCAGGCCAGCCAGGGCGTCGTGCTGCAGTACTACAACTTCCTGCGACTCGGCCGCGCCGGGTACCGGCGCGTGATGGAGGCGATCGACGCCAACGCCAAGGCGCTGCGGGCGCGCCTGCGCGAGCTCGACGCGTTCGACCTCATCGGCGAGGAGACGTTCATGCCGGTGATCGCGGTCTCGCTGCGCGCCGGGGCCGCGCTGGACGTCTTCGAGCTGTCGCGGCGCGTGCGCGAGGCGGGCTGGATCGTCCCCGCCTACACGCTGCCGCCGAACGCCGAGGAGGTCGCGGTGCTGCGGATGGTGGTGCGCGAGTCGTTCTCGCGCGACATGGTCGACCTGCTCTGCGACGACCTGGCCAGCGCGCTCGGGCGCGCGAGCAGCGGCGACGGCCGGCCGGGCGCGCGCCGCCCGCAGCGGCCGATCTGCTGATCCGCGACGCGGGCGCTCAGCTGCCGGGGACCG
Source organism: Capillimicrobium sp. (assembly GCA_035761245.1). Lineage (GTDB taxonomy): Bacteria > Actinomycetota > Thermoleophilia > Solirubrobacterales > Solirubrobacteraceae > Capillimicrobium. Next base: position 2,236 of record DASTRJ010000167.1, read on the forward strand.
CCACGCCGGACTCGTAGGCGAGCACGACCGCCTGGACGCGGTCGCGCACGCCGAGCTTCATCAGCACCCGGGCGACGTGGGTCTTGACCGTCGTCTCGCTCACGACGAGCTCGCCCGCGATCTCCGCGTTCGACAGCCCGCGCGCCATGAGCTTGAACACCTCGAGCTCGCGCTCGGTGAGCTCGTCGAGCCCCGGCGGGGGCGCCGGCGTGGCGGGCACCGCGCGCGCGAACTCCTCGATCAGACGGCGCGTGATCGACGGCGCCAGCAGCGCCTCGCCGCGCGCGATGACGCGGATGCCCGCGGCCAGGTCCTCTGGCGGCACGTCCTTGAGCAGGAAGCCGCTCGCCCCGGCGCGCAGCGCGTCGTAGACGTACTCGTTGAGGTCGAAGGTCGTGAGCATGAGCACGCGCGTCGGGCGCTCGCCGTCGGCGACCGCGCCGAGCACGCGGCGCGTCGCCTCGATCCCGTCGAGCTCCGGCATGCGGATGTCCATGAGCACGACGTCGGGGCGCAGCGCGCGCGCCTGCGCGACGGCCTCCAGGCCGTCGCTAGCCTCGCCGACGACCTCGAGGTCCTCCTCGGCGTCGAGGATCATCCGGAAGCCGGCGCGCACGAGCGCCTGGTCGTCGGCGATCAGGACGCGGATCGGGGCGCTCACGCCAGCGCCTCCTCGCGCGCGAGCGGCAGCCGGGCCCGCACCGCGAAGCCGCCGCCGGGGCGCGGGCCGGCATCGACCTCGCCGCCGACGACCCGCGCGCGCTCGCGCATGCCGATGAGGCCGTGGCCGGCCCCCTCGGACCGCAGCGTGGCGCCGCGCGCGGGCTCGTCGTTGGCGACCTCGAGCTCGACGGCGTCGTCGCCGTAGCGGACGCGGACGGACGTGGGTGCGGATCCGGCGTGCTTCATGGCGTTGGTCAGCGCCTCCTGGACGATGCGGTACCCGGCGAGGTCGACGCCGGCGGGCAGGCTGCGGCGGTCGCCCTCGACCGCCAGCTCGACGGGCAGGCCGGCGGCGCGGGCGCGCTCGACGAGCGCCGCGAGGCGGTCCATGCCCGGCTGCGGCGCGAGCGGCGTCTCCGCCCCGTCGACCCGCAGGACCCCGAGCAGCCGGCGCATCTCGCTGAGCGCCTCGCGGCCGGTGCGCTCGATCTGCGCCGCGGCCCCGGCGGCGCGCGCCGGGTCGCGCTCGCCGATGCGCCGTGCGCCGCCCGCCTGGACCACCATCACGCTCATCGAGTGCGCGACGACGTCGTGCAGCTCGCGGGCGATGCGGCGGCGCTCCTCCGCGACGGCGAGCTCGGCGTGGCGCTCGCGCTCCTCCTCTGCGCGGACGGCCTCCTCGTGCAGCTCGGCGGTGAGCAGGATGCGCGCGCGCAGGAGCCGCCCGCCGACCCAGCCCATGCCGATGATCAGCGTCGGGAAGACGTAGTCGCCCCAGACCGTGGAGTGCATGAGCGCCGACACGGCGACGACGGTCAGCGACGTCATCACGAGCCCGATCCACGCGGTGCGCAGCCCGCGGTCGTCGTGCGCGCCGAGCGAGTACGCGGCGATGAGGAGCGGCAGCAGCGGCGAGATCGACACCTCGGACGGCAGCGTCCACGCCGCCGCCTGCACGATCACCGCGCAGACGATCGCCGCGACGAGCAGCGGGTGGCGACGCCGCCAGGCGAGCGGGACGGTGAACCCGACGGCGGTGAGGATGCCCGCCCAGAGCGGGCCGGGATGCTCGACGAGCAGGACCTCGAGGACGAAGACGGCGCAGAGCACGGCGGCGAGCAGCGCGTCGAGCAGCCGCCAGCGGGCGCGCAGCACCGCGGTCATGCCGGCGCTCCGGCCAGCGGCAGCCGCACCCGGACGGTGTGGCCGCCCTCGCGCCGGCGGCCGGCCAGCAGCTCGCCGCCGTAGAGCGCGACGCGCTCGCGCACGCCCGGCAGGCCGCGCGCGTCGCCGCCGTCGTCGTCGACCGTCACCTCGACGGCGTCGGCGTCGTAGCGCACCCGCACGACCGCGCGGCCGGCGCTCCCGCCGTCGAGCGCGCGGCCGAGCGCCTCCTGGACGACGCGGTAGGCGACGAGGTCGACGCCGGCCGGGACCGCGCGGCGCTCGCCCTCGACGGCGAGCTCCACCGGGAGCCCGGCGGCGCTCGCGCGGCGCACGAGCGTCGAGAGGTGCGTCAGGCTCGGCTGCGGGTCGAGCGCGATCCCGTCGTCCTCGCGGCGCAGCACGCCGAGGAGGGCGCGCATCTCGGTGAGCGCGTCGCGGCCCGTGGCCTCGATCGCGGCGAACGCCTCCCCCGCCCGCGCCGGGTCGCGCTCGGCGAGGCGATGGGCGGCGGAGGCCTGGACCACCATCGCGCCGAGGGCGTGCGCGATGACGTCGTGCAGCTCGCCGGCGATGCGGGTCCGCTCCTCGAGCACGGCCGCCTCGGCGCGATCGCTGCGCTCGCGCTCGAGCTGCTCCGCCCGGACCCGCAGCGTGCGGCTCAGCTCGGCGCGCTGGGCGACGGCGCGCCCGACCATGATCGGGGCGCCCACGAGGACGAGCGCGGTGAAGACGAGGTTGCCGACGTCGTCGTCGTAGTCGTCGACGAGCACGGCCGTCTCGGCGACACCGAGGACGGCCAGCGCCGCGACCGCGAGCCGCCAGCCGGCGACGTAGCGCCCGAGCGAGTAGACCGAGACGAAGAGCGCGAAGAACGGCAGCAGCAGGCTCTCCGAGATCGACGCGTCGAGCTGGCTGGTGGCGAAGTAGCACGCGAACACCACGAGCGCCGACACGACGGGCGCCCGCCGGCGCAGGATCAGCCCGGCCCCGAGGAGCGCGACGACGACGCGCGCCGCGAGGAGATCGCCGCCGGTCGCGGACGTGAGCGTGAGCTCGAGCTGGCCCTCGACGGCGACGACGAGGCCGATCGCCACGTCGAGCCGCCACGGGTCGATGCGCCGCGCGCGGGCGGCAAGGGCTGCGAGCCGGTGCACGGGGGCACCGTAACGCGCGCCGCGAGCGCCGTCGTCGTCCGGCAGGCCGAGCCGCGGGTCATCCTCGAGGAGGAGACGTCGGCCTTCGACACGGGCGGCCTCGCGGCACCAGGCACGTCGCTGTGTCGACTATAACCGTGTTTACAGCGTTGAACACGGTTATACTCTGGCCTCGATGAAGCGAGCGCGGACCTATTCACCGTACGCGCGCGAGGCGGCGCAGCTGCTCGGCGAGGAGATCCGCGCGGCGCGTCGGGAGCGGCGCTGGTCGCAGCGAGAGCTCGCCGAGCGTGCCGGCATCACCGCCGAGACGGTGAGCAAGGTCGAGCGCGGCGACCTCAGCGTCGGCCTCGGCACGGCGTTCGAGATGGCGGCGCTGACCGGCGTGCCCCTGTTCCACGACGACCGCAGCCGCCTGACCCTCGACCTCGATCGAGCGCGCGCGCGGAGCGCGCTGCTGCCCCAGCGGGTGCGGCGGCGCAAGCGGCGCGTGACGAATGACTTCTGAGCCACCCGACGAGGCGTTCGTCTGGACCTGGTTGCCGGGCGCGACGGCGCCGGTCGTCGCCGGGAGGCTCGAAGCCCGAGGCGACGTCCTCGTCTTCGAGTACGGCCGCAGCTACCTGAGCCGCGATGACGCCATCCCGCTCTACCTGCCCGAGCTCCCGTTGGAGGATCGCGAGATCGCGCCGCTGCCGGGTCTGCGCATGCCGGGATGCATCAACGACGCCGGGCCCGACGCGTGGGGGCAGCGCGTGGTCCTCGAGCACGTGCTGGGGGCCGGTGGCGCTCAGACCGATCCCATCGCCCTCGGTCCGCTGACGTATCTCCTGGAATCGGGCTCCGACCGCATCGGTGCGCTGGACTTCCAGCGCTCGCCGACGGAGTACGTGTCTCGCGACGAGGCCGGCGCCCCGCTCGACGAGCTGATGACCGCCGCGGAGCGCCTCGACGCGGGGCTGCCGCTGTCGCCGGCGCTGGACGTCGCGCTGCTGCGCGGCAGCTCGGTCGGCGGCGCGAGGCCGAAGGCGCTGCTCGACGACGGCGGTCGCAAGCTCATCGCCAAGTTCTCGTCGACCACGGATGTCGTGCCGGTCGTCAGATGGGAGTTCGTCGCGATGGAGCTGGCGCGGCGTGCGGGGTTGAACGTGGCACCGGTCGAGCTCGTGCAGACGCTCGGCAGAGAGGCACTGCTGGTCGAGCGGTTCGACCGCGTGCCGGGATCGGCGGTGCGACGGGCGCTCGTCTCGGCGCTGACGATCCTCGAGCTCGACGAGATGCACGCGCGTTACGCCTCCTATGCCGACCTCGCGCACGTGGTCCGGGAGCGCTTCGTCGACGCGCGGGCGACGGCGCACGAGCTCTTCGCGCGGATCACGTTCAACATCCTCGTGAGCAACACCGACGACCATGCGCGGAACCACGCGGCGTTCTGGAACGGCGAGGACCTGGCCCTCACCCCCGCGTACGACGTCTGCCCTCAGTCACGCGCCGGAGGCGAGGCGACACAGGCCATGGCCATCGGACCCGACGGCTTCCGGATGAGCCAGCTGGCCGGCTGCGTGGAGCGCTGCGCCACCTACCTGCTGTCGGAGCCGGACGCGCGGGCGATCGTCGACCACCAGATCGAGGTCATCACCGCCGAGTGGGACGAGGTCTGCGACCTGGCCGGGCTGACGCGCGCGCAGCGCGACCCGTTCTGGCGGCGGCAGTTCCTCAACCCGTACGCGCTCGAGGGCTACCGCAGCTGAGCCGACGCCGACTCCGAGACGAGGAGGTCTCCCGATGCGCGACGGGCGCCCAGGCGCGAGCGTGCCGCGCATCATGGACAGGAACCTCATCCGCCGCGCGCTGCGGACGCTCGCCTGCACGGCCGGCTGCGCCGCGCTGCTCGCCGGCGCGGGCGACGCTCGCGCTGCGACCACCATCGACACGACGCCGTCCTGGAACGGCGTCCACCACGTCTTCACCTTCGGCACCGCCGCCGCCGAGAACACCCCCACCTACGGCCAGGTCGTCACCGTGCCGGCCGGCGAGACGGCGCTGCAACGCTTCTCGTTCCGGCTCGACGGCGATGCCGGCCTGACCGTCCGGGGCCAGGTCTACGCGTGGAACGGCACGCGGGCGACCGGGCCGGCGCTCTACTCGAGCGCCCCGCGCGCCCTCGCCGGCGGTGGCTTCGAGACCGTGGCCTTCGAGACGGGCGGCGTCCCGGTGACGCCCGGCCAGCAGATCGTGCTGCTGGCGACCACGCTGCTCGACGCCTCGAGCGGCAGCGCCGTGTGGGGCGCGATCCTCGGCGGCGACGTGCTCCCGGGCGGCACCTACGTCTACGACAACACCGACGACGTCGCCGACCTCAACACCCAGGACTGGGACGGCCTCGACGGCGGCTACGCCGGTGCGGGGGCCGACCTCGCGATGACCGCCGAGTTCGGCGGCGGCGTCCCGGTGCCGGCCGCCGCGCGGCCGGTCGTGACCGGCGTGTCGGCCCGCAGCGGCGCGATCGGCGGCGGCGAGACGATCACCGTGACCGGCGAGAGCTTCTCCGACGGCACCGGCGTCCTGTTCGGCGACGTGCCCTCGTCGGCGGTCACCGTCGAGTCCGCCACCCGCCTGACGGTCGTCACGCCGCCGCACGAGGCGGGCGACACGACGCTGACCGTCGTCAACGCCGGCGGCCGCAGCGATCCGGTGCCGTTCACGTTCGTGGCGCCGGTGGTGCAGGCGCCGAGCAGCAACCCGCCCGCCGATCCGTGCGCCGTGCCCGCCCTGAAGGGCCTGGCGCTGCCGAAGGCCCGGCGCGGCCTCGCCTCGGCTCACTGCCGTCTCGGCACCGTGACCGTCACGGGCAAGCGCGGCCGCAGGGTCGTCGTCGCCCAGAGCCAGCCGGCCGGGACGATCCTGGCGGCCGGCACGGCCGTCGACGTGACGGTCAAGCGCACGAGGCGCTGAGGCCGCCCGCTGCACGCGGCCGGCCCGCCCGGGCCGGCCGCGCTGAAGCGCGCTCGCATCAAATGGACGGATATTCGAGCCTTTTCCGTCCTCGAACTCTGCAAGGCTCGCCCGCGATGCTTCACACGAACCCGATCGGGCACGGTCGCCCGGCGCGGGCTCGCTCGGCGCTGCTCGCACTCGCGGGCTGCGCCGCGCTGCTCGCCGGCGCGACCGACGCCCGCGCCGACACCACCATCACCTCCGTCCCCGCCTGGGACGGCACCCAGGCCGTCTCCCCGTTCGGCGGCACGCCGACCTACGGGCAGACCGTCACGGTCCCCGCCGGCGAGAACCGGCTCACGAGCTTCTCGTTCATCATGAGGGGCAACACGTCGCGGGTCTTCCGCGGCCAGGTGTACGCCTGGAACGGCGACCGCGCGCAGGGCGCCCCGCTCTGGAGCAGCGCCCCGCGCACCGTGAGCGCCGAGGACAGCTGGGAGACCGTGACGTTCTCGGCCGGCGGCGTGCCCGTCACCCCCGGCCAGAAGATCGTCCTGCTCGCCACGACGCTGTTCGACACGAGCTCCGGCTCGCTGCGGTGGGCGGGCAGCACGGGCGTCGACGCCGTGCCCGGCGGCGAGTTCAACTACCAGAACGACAGCGATCCCGCGACGGCCATCACCGGCAAGCACTGGGACGGCGCGGCGGCCTTCGGCGGCGGCGACGTGGCGTTCACGGCCCAGTTCGGCTCGGCGGGCACCGCGGCGCCCGCTCCGATCATCACGGGCGTCTCCGCCACGAGCGGCTCGGTCGGCGGTGGCGAGACGATCGTCATCAGCGGCGAGAACTTCTCCGACGGCACCGGCGTGCTGTTCGGCGACACGCCCTCGTCGGCCGTGACGCTCGAGTCCTCCCGACGCCTGAGCGTCGTCACGCCGGCGCACGCCGCCGGGACCGTCCCGCTCGTCGTCGTCAGCGCCAACGGCCGCAGCGACGCCGCCGCGTTCACCTACGTCGCGCCCGAGCCGCAGACCGAGGCGCAGGCGCCGAGCACCGACGTGCCCGCCGACCAGTGCGCGGTCCCGGCGCTGAAGGGCCTGGCGCTCCCGAAGGCCCGGCGCGGCCTCGCCGCGGCGCACTGCCGCCTCGGCGCGGTGACCGTCACGGGCAAGCGCGGCCGCAAGGTCGTCGTCGCCCAGAGCGAGCCGGCGGGCACCATCCTCGCCGCCGGCGCGACCGTCGACGTGACGGTCAAGCGCACCAAGCGCTGAGCTGACGCGCTCGCGGGGCCGGCCGCCCGGGCCGGCCCCGCCGCAGCGTCGTCCCCGCGGCGGAGCGCAAGATCGTCCTCGCGGACGACCCCGAATCGCCACCGCGGCCGACGACGCGCCACGCCGTGGCGGAGATCGTCCCGGCCATGCGGACCTGGACGGCCACCACCACCGTCGACGCCTCGCCCGAGGCGGTGCTCGACGCGCTCTGCGACCCCGAGGCCTGCGCGCGCTGGGCGCCCGTGCGCTTCGAGGTGCGCGACCTCCGCGCTCGCCGGCTCCACGCCGGGGCGCGCGCCCGGGTCGCCGGGCGGCTCGCCGGCCGCGAGGTCGGCTTCGACGTCGACGTCCACGAGGCCGGACGGCGGCGCCTCGCGCTGACCGCCACCGGCCCCGTCGGCTTCGACGTCGCCTACGACGTCGCGCCGGCGGCGGCGGGCACCGAGGTGCGCGCCGCCGTCTCCGTCCGCCCCGCCGGCGGGCTCCTGGGGCGGGTGGCGGCGCACGCCACCACCGCGCTGCTGGCCGCCGGCGCCCTCGACGACGCGGTCGCGCGCCTGGGGCGCGAGGCCGTCACCACCACGCGCTCCCGAAAGGACCACGCATGACCACCGCCACCCTCGCCCCGGCGGACGCCGCCATCGGGGCGCCGGCCGTCGCCGCCACCGCGCTGACGCGCACCTACGGCAGCGGCGACGCCGCCGTCGCCGCGCTCCGCGGCGTGACGCTCGACGTGCCCCGCGGCCAGTTCACCGCCGTGATGGGCCCGTCCGGCTCCGGCAAGTCGACGCTGATGCACCTGCTCGCGGGGCTCGACCGGCCGACCAGCGGGAGCGTCCGCGTCGCCGGCCTGGAGATCGGCGAGCTCGGCGACCGCCAGCTCACCGAGCTGCGCCGCGAGCACGTCGGCTTCGTCTTCCAGTCGTTCAACCTGCTGCCGACGCTCAGCGCCGAGGAGAACGTGACGCTGCCGCTGCAGCTCGCCGGCCGCCGGGTCGACCGCGCCGCCGTCGAGGCGCTGCTCGAGCGCGTCGGCCTGGCCGATCGGCGCACGCACCGCCCCGCCCAGCTGTCCGGCGGCCAGCAGCAGCGCGTGGCGATCGCGCGCGCCCTGATCGGCGGCCCGACGGTGCTGTTCGCCGACGAGCCGACCGGCAACCTCGACTCGGCCGCCGGCGCCGACGTGCTCGCGCTCCTGCGCGAGGCCGCCGAGCTCGACGGCCAGACGATCGTGATGGTCACCCACGACGCGCGCGCGGCCGCGATCGCCGACCGCACGGTCTTCCTCGCCGACGGCCGCGTCGTCGCCGACCTCGACCGCCCCTCGGAGGCCGACGTGCTGGCCGCCTCCCGGGAGGCGATCCGATGATGGCCCGGCTCGCGCTCAAGGGCCTGGCCGCGCGGCCGCTGCGCACCGCGCTGACGGCGCTGGCCATCGTCCTCGGCGTCGCGCTCGTCAGCGCGGCGCTCACGCTCGGCGCCACGCTGCGCAAGGGCGCCGACGCGCTGTCGGCCTCCGCCTACGACGGCACCGCCGCCGTCGTGGCGTCGCGCACCCCGTTCGAGCTGTCGGCCGCCGACGGCCAGCAGGCGCCGCCGATCCCGGCGGGCGTGCTCGGCGACGTGCGCGCGGTCGACGGCGTCGGCGTCGCCGCCGGCGAGATCCTCGACCAGGCGCAGGTCATCGTCGACGGCGAGCCCAGCAGCGACGGCGGCCCGTACTTCGCCGAGGGCATCGACGCCGGCGCGCCCGGCGCCGAGGCGCTCACCCCGTTCCGGCTGCGCGACGGCGCCTGGGCCAGCGGTCCGGACGAGGTCGTGCTCGACGCCGGCACGGCGGATCGCGAGGGCGTCGCGGTCGGCGATCGCGTCGAGGTCGCCACGCGCGGCCCGGCGCGGGCGTTCACCGTCTCGGGCATCGCCCGCTTCAGCGGCGTCGACTCGATCGGCAAGGGGTCGGCGGTCGTCTTCGACCTCGCCACCGCGCAGGCGCTCTTCCACAAGGAGGGCCGCTTCGACCACGTCCTCGTCGCCGCCGCGGACGGGGTCGACCCGGCCGCGCTGCGCCACGACCTGGCCGCCGCGCTGCCCGACCGCGAGGTCACGACGGCGGCCGCCGGCGACCGCTTCCAGCTCGGCGAGCTGAGCACGGTCGTCGACGTGGTGTCGGCGGTGCTGCTCGCCTTCGGGCTCGTGGCCGTGCTCGTCGGCGCCTTCACCATCCTCAACGCGTTCTCGATCACGGTCACGCAGCGCACGCGCGAGCTGGCGCTGCTGCGGATGGCCGGCGGCGCGCGGGGCCAGGTCCGCCGGATGGTGCTCGCCGAGGCGCTGCTGCTCGGCGCCGGCGCGTCGGTCGCCGGCGCCGCGCTCGGGATCGGGCTGGCGTCGCTGCTGCAGTCGGCGCTGCGCTCGCTCGGGCTCGACCTGCCGACGGCGGGGCTCGTCGTCGCGCCGTCGTCGCTCGCGGTCGCGCTCGCCGTCGGGACGATCGCCACGGTCGTGGCCGCGCTCGTGCCGGCGCGGCGCGCCACGCGCGTCGAGCCGGTCGAGGCGCTGGCGCAGACCGCCGGCGCCGAGCGGCGCCGCGGCGTCGTGGCGCGCGCGATGGGCGCCGTCGTCTCGCTGCTCGGCCGCCCGGCCGAGCGGCTCGGCGGCGTCGCCGGGCGCCTCGCGCGCCGCAACGCGATGCGCAACCCGGGCCGGACGGCGGTCACCGCGACCGCGCTGGCGATCGGCGTCGCCCTGGTGACGCTCGTCAGCGTCGTCGCCGCCGGGCTGAAGGACACGACGGTCGACTCGCTCGAGCGGCGGCTGCAGGCCACGCACGTGGTCGGCGGCTCCGACGGCTGGTCGCCGATCGACCCCCAGGTCGAGCGGCGCCTCGCCGCGGCGCCCGGCGTCGAGGCGGTGACGAGCTTCCGCCAGGACGGCGCGCTGGCCTTCGCCGAGCGCGAGCGCCTCAATGCCGTCGACCCCGCCACCGTCGGCGAGCTGTTCGACTTCGACTGGGTCGACGGCTCGGCGCGGACGCTCACCGGCCTGCGCGCCGGCGACGCGATCGTCGACGAGGGCTATGCGAAGGAGCACGACCTGGCGGTGGGCGACCGCTTCGCGGTGACGTCGCCGACCGGCGCGCGCACCGAGCTGACCGTCCGCGGCGTCGAGCGCTCGCCCGTGCTCGACATGCTGAACATGGGCCCGATCACCGTCAGCGCCGCGACGTTCGACGCGGGCGGCTTCGCGGCCCGCCGCAACACGCTCACCCTGGTGCGGGCGAGCGACGACGCGGCGGTGCAGCGGGTCGTCGGCGCGTTCCCGGACGCGAAGGCGTCGGCCGAGGGCGACTGGATCGCCGAGCAGGCCGCCGGGCTCGACGGCATCGTGGCGTTCTTCGCGGTCCTGCTGGCGCTGTGCGTGATGGTGTCGCTGTTCGGCATCGTCAACGCGCTCGTGCTCGCCGGCTTCGAGCGCACCCGCGAGCTGGGCACGCTGCGCGCGCTCGGCATGAGCCGGCGCCAGATGCGGCGCATGGTGCGGCACGAGTCGATCGTCACCGCGCTCCTCGGCGCGGTGCTCGGGATCGGCGCCGGGCTCGCGCTCGCCGCCGTGGTGACGGCCGCCTTCGCCGCTGAGGGGCTGGCGTTCGCGGTCCCGGTCACGGCGATCGTCGCCTTCTGCGTCCTCGCGGTGGTGGCCGGCGTGGTCGCCGCCGCGCTGCCGGCGCGGCGCGCCGCGCGCCTCGACGTGCTCGGCGCGCTGGCCTGGGAGTAGCCCGGCGGGAGCTACCTGCGCCGCTCGAGCTCGTCGAGGCGGCGCAGGATCTCGTCGAGCCGCTGGATCATCCGCTCCTCCTCGGCGCGGCGGTAGCGCACGAAGCGCTCGGCCGCCGCGCCGGTGAGGGTGGCGACGAAGCCGATGCCGACGAGCATCACGCCGATGGCGATGATGCGCCCGGCGGTCGTGTGGGGCGTCACGTCGCCGTAGCCGACGGTCGTCACGGTCGACACCGCCCACCAGATCCCGTCCCAGATCGTGACGCCGCTGTCCTGCTCGACCGCGGAGAAGGCCGCGCCGCCGCCGATCACCGTCATCACCACGAGGATCGCCGCGTCGCGCAGGCCCTCGGTCGACAGCAGGTGCCGCGCGATCGTCACGCCCTTGACGAGCCGCAGGAGGTTGAGCAGCCGGATCGCCCGCGCGGCCTCCAGGCCGGCCGGCAGGAACGGCGGCGTGAGCAGCACGACGGCGAGGTCGAGCCGATGGGTGCGCAGCCAGGCGCGCCGGTCGCCGACGACGTGCAGCATGATCGCCACCTCGGCGACGAACGCCAGCCAGGTGACCCAGTTGAACGCGGCGGCGACGGTCGTCCACGGGTCGGCGAGGTCGGACTCCTGGATGGCGATCGCGGGCACGGTCAGCAGGGCCGCCACGAGCAGCGGCCACTCGAGTCGCTCCTGGATCCGCTCGGCGCGCTCGCTCACCGCGGGTGGATTCGACGCGCGCGCGCCGGTTCCTGAACCGCGGGAGAGTCGCGGGCGCAACGGGTAGGGGCGCAGGCGTGCTCGCCGCCGCCCCCGGCTTCTCGTTCGCCGACCCCTACGCCATCGGCATCGCGTTCGCCGGGATCGCGGTGTTCGCCGCGATCGGCGCGCTCTCGCACCAGGAGGACCGCGCGTTCTCGGCCAGCCTCATCTACCTGGTGCTCGGCCTCGTCGCCGCCGTCGGCATCGACGTGCTCGACGTCCACTGGGTCGATCCGATCGACGACGCGGCCGTGTTCGAGCGCGCCTCGGAGCTGGCGGTCGTCGTCGCGCTGTTCGCCACCGGGCTGAAGCTGGAGCGCGAGCTGAGCTTCTACGGGTGGCGCAACGTCATCCGCCTGCTCGTGATCGCGATGCCGCTGACGATCGCGGCGATCGCGCTCTTCGGCTCGGTCGCGATGGGCCTGTCGGCCGGGGCGGCGATCGTGCTCGGCGCCTGCCTGGCCCCGACCGACCCCGTGCTCGCGGGCGACATCGGCGTCGGGCCGCCCGGCGACGAGGAGGAGCACGAGCCGAACTTCTCGATCACCGGCGAGGCGGGGCTCAACGACGGCCTCGCGTTCCCGTTCCTCCTGCTCGGCGTGGTCGTCGCCGGCGACGGCGACCTCGTCTCGTGGGCGCTCGCCGACGTGGTCTACGGCATCGCGGCCGGCGTGGCGCTCGGCGCGGTCCTCGGCTACGGGATCGCCGCGCTCACGGTGCGGCTGCGCGACCGCCGCCTGCTGTCGCACGAGCTCGACGGCTGGGTCGCGATCGCGAGCGTCCTGCTCGTCTACGGCCTCTGCGAGGTCGCCGGCGCCTACGGCTTCCTCGCCGCCTTCGCGAGCGGGGTCGCGTTCCGGCGCTACGAGCACACCCACGAGCGCAACCGGGCCGTCCACGACGGCGCCGAGGTCGTCGAGAAGTTCGGCGAGCTGGCGCTGATCCTGCTGCTCGGCTCGTCGATGACCTGGGCGGGGCTGGCCGAGCCGGGCGTCGCCGGCTGGCTCGTCGTGCCGTTCCTGCTGGTGCTCGTGCGCCCGCTGGCCGTGCTGGCCGGGATGCTGGGCGGCGCCGAGACCCGCGAGGAGCGGCTCTTCGTCGGCTGGTTCGGCGTGCGCGGCATCGGCTCGCTCTACTACGCGGCCGTCGCGGTCGGGCTCGGCGCGTTCACCGCCGAGGAGTCGCGCGTGATCTTCTGGACGGTGGCCGCCGTGGTGATCGTGTCGGTGATCGTCCACGGCATCACCGCGGCGCCGCTGGGGCGCCGGCTGCTGGGCGAGCGTCGCGCGCCCGACTAGGACGGGGCGGCGCCCGCCGCGGGCAGCGAGCGCATCAGGAGTCCAGAACCGGCCGCTCCACGCCGATGACACGGGGTGACATGCCCCTGCGCACCTCCATCCGGCGGCTCGAGCGGCCCCGCCGGCGCGGGCTCGGCGCGCGCGCTCGCGCCGCGATCGAGCCGTGGGTCTCGCCGAGCCAGCCGGGGTCCGCGCTGTGGAAGGAGCTCGGGGCGCTCTGGCTCTGCGCCGGCCTGCTCAGCGTGGCGATGATCGTCTCCGGCGGCGTCCCGACCGACCATCGCGATCTGCTCGTCGTCATGGGGGTCGCGGCGATCGCCATGGGGATCGCGCTCCTGCGCTCGAACGTCACCCACCCGCTCGCGGTGGAGGCGGGGCTCATGGCCGGCGTCGTCACCGTCGCGACGGCGATCGCGCTGACCGACGCGCCCGTGTCGCCGTTCGCGATGTTCTTCTGCTGGGTCGGCCTGGAGGGCGCCCTGCTGCTCGGCGCCTGGGCCGCGATCCGCCTCACGGTGGCGACCGCCATCGCCTACGCGGTCGCGCTCGCCTTCGTCAGCGACCGCTCCGCGCTGAGCGACGTCTTCTACGCGGCGACCGTCGGGACGATGCTCGTCTCGGCCGCCATGGCGTGGCTCCTGCGGGTCCGCGTCGACCGGCTCGTCGGCGTCCTCAGCGACACCGCCCGCCGCGACCCGCTCACCGGGCTGCTCAACCGCCGCGGCTACCAGGAGGTCATCGACGTCGAGCTGCAGCGGGCGTCGCGCACCGGCCGGCCCGTCAGCCTCGTCCTCGCCGACATCGACCACTTCAAGGCGATCAACGACCGCCATGGCCATCGCGAGGGCGACGAGGCGCTCGTCGCGGTCGCGCGCGCCTGCGACCGCGTGCGCCGCACGACCGACCACGTCGCCCGCATCGGCGGCGAGGAGTTCGCGTTCGTGCTCGCCGACACCGAGTCCGCGGGCGCGATGACGTTCGCCGAGCGCCTGCGCCGCGAGATCGCCCGCGAGCTCGACGGGATCGGCATCCCCGCCACCGCCAGCGCCGGCGTCGCGACCCACCCGCAGCACGGCGCCACCGGCGACGCGCTGCTCGACGCCGCCGACCGCGCGCTCTACCTCGCCAAGGAGCTCGGCCGCGACCGCTGCGTGCTGTTCAGCGCCGGCGTCGCCGACGAGCTGGCGGCGCGCCGCGACCAGGGCCCCGCGGCCGGCGAGCACCTCGACGCCGTCCTCCTGCTCGCCGAGACGCTCGACCTCCGCGACGCCTCGACCGCCCGTCACTCGCAGACCGTCGCCGCGCTCTGCGAGGCGACGGCCCGCGCCCTCGGGCTCGACGACGCCCGCGTGGCGCGCATCCGCCTTGCGGGCCTGCTGCACGACATCGGCAAGATCGGCGTCGCCGACGCGCTGCTGCACAAGCCCGGCCCCCTGACCGCCGAGGAGTACGAGGAGGTCAAGCGCCACGCCGAGATCGGCGCGCGGATCCTCAACGGCGCGGGCCTTCGCGACATCGCCGAGTGGGTGCTCTGCCACCACGAGCGGCCCGACGGCCGCGGCTACCCGCAGGGCCTGGCCGGCGAGGCGATCCCGTTCGAGGCGCGGATCCTCTCGGTCGCCGACTCCTACGAGGCGATGGTCGCCGACCGTCCCTACAGCCGCGCGATGCCGCCCGAGCGCGCGGCCGGCGAGCTGCGCGCCGGCAGCGGCACGCAGTTCGACCCGGGCGTCGTCGACGCGTTCCTCGCCGCCGTGCCCGGGCGCCGCCGGGCGGCCTAGCCGCTACGCCGGGACGTAGCGGCTGCAGACCGACGGATCGCCGCCCTCGTAGCCCGCGAGCAGGGCGTCGCGGCGCTCGGTCGGCGTCCCGTGGTGCTGCTCGCTGCCGAGCTCGAAGTCGCCGATCGCCAGCGCGGTGTCGAGCGCCTCCTGCAGGTCGCCCGGCTCGAGCAGCCCCTGCTCGTAGACCGAGTTCGCCCACGCGCCCGCCATGCAGTCGGCCTGCAGCTCGAACGGCCGCGCCTGCCGGCCGGTGAAGCTCGCGAAGACGCCCAGCTCCTGCTGGACGTTGTGGGCGTACTCGTGGGCGATGACGTACGCGACCGCGAAGTCGCCGGCGGCGTGGCCGTAGCCGGCCTCCTCGCCGGGGAACCCGCGCGCCACCCCCTGGAAGAGGTCCGAGGCGAACTGCTGGGCGACGTAGATCGTGTCGTCGGTCGGGCAGTAGAACGCGGCGGAGTCGTCGGCCGGGGAACCGCAGGCCGTGCCGGCGACCGTCCCCGGCGCCACCCACACGTAGCGCACGCGCGGCGCCGGCAGGTCGTTGGCCTGCAGCGTCGTCGTCCAGTAGCGGTCGACGTTCTCGAGCACGCCGGTCATGAAGCGCCCGATCTCCGTCGGCTCGGTCGCGCCCTGGGAGCGCCCCGCCGGATCGGTGGTCGGCGCCTCCGGGATCGCCTGCTCGAGGTCGCCGAGGATCTCGTCGACGCGCTCGCGGATCCGGTCGCGCGCCTGGCGCAGCTCCTCCTCGGCCTGGTCGAGCTTGCGCTGCGCCTCGTCGCGCGCGTCGCGCAGCTGCTGCTCGACGTCCTCCTTGCCGCACGCCGGGCCCGCGAAGGCGATCCCGGCGAGGGCGAGGCAGAGCAGGGCGAGGCGCCGCATGGCCCGCGCCTACCCCCGGCGCCGGGCGATCCAACTCGCGGTGAATCGACCCGCGGCAGCGTGGGCAACCGTCTCACATGCCGGTGCGCTTCAGCGCCACCTTCCCCGGGACGCCCGCCAGCGTGCGGGCGGTGCGGCACGCGATCGCCGAGATCGCACGCCGGTGCGGCATGTCCGGCGAGCAGGTCGCGCAGGTGCGCCTGGCGGTGTCCGAGGCGGTCAGCAACGCGGTGATCCACGCCTACGCCGAGCGCGAGGGCGACATCTTCGTCGACGCGCACGAGGGCGACGGCGAGCTCGTGGTCAAGGTGGCCGACGAGGGCGGCGGCGTGCTGCCCCGGCCGGACTCGCCCGGGCTCGGTCTCGGCCTGCCGCTGATCGTCGCGCTCACCAGCCGCATGGAGATCTGCCACCACGGCCGGCGCACGGAGGTCGTGATGGCGTTCGACTGCCCGGGCGCGCGCAGCCGGCAGGGCGCCGTGGCCTGACGCGCCGGAGCGCCGCTCGGAGGGCGACGAGCCGCCGGCTCGCCACCCTCCGCCGCGCAGCTCAGTCCTCGCCGGCGCCGTCCTGGGCGTGGACCTCGCGAGCCGCCTCGAGGGCCTCCTCCCCGCTGGGCCAGCGCGGCTCGTGCTTCGGCCCGACGTCGGCGAGCTCGTCGAAGTCGGGCACCCGCACGTCCGGCTCGGCCGACGTGAGCGGCGTCACGCGGGCCGCCTGCGGGGCGACCCCCGCGCCGGCCCGGCAGGCCCACGCCGTCCCGCGCCGGGCGAGCACGTCGATCAGGCAGGTGCCCATCGCGTCCTGGCCGATCGCGTTCGGGTGCAGCGCCTCCTGCAGGTCGCCCTGGAGGATCCCCATCGAGACGTAGCGCGCCCACTCGAGCTGGGCCGCGGGCTTCGTCCCGCCGAGCTCGGCCGTCTTCGAGCACGGCTCATGGCCGTCGAAGAGGTCCTGCAGGTCGAGGAACTCCGCGCCCTCGCGCGCCGCGACCGCACGCAGCGAGAAGGCGATCTGCGGGACGAGCGAGCCGCGCGCCCAGTCGAGGTCCTCGTTCCACATCGGGCAGCCGTGGGTGAGGCGGTCGTAGCGCGCCTCGGGGTAGCGCATGTCGGCGCTGCGGGGCACCGGCGACGGATAGGACTGCAGGATGAGCCGGTAGTCGTCGCGGCGATAGCCCTCCTCCTGCATGAGGGCGCGGATGTCCTGGACGACGAGGCGGACGTTGCCCATGGCGCGCGACAGCCGCTCGCGGAAGATCCGCTCCTGGCTGTGCTTGCAGAGCCGCTTGGACCAGACGGGCGTCTCGAGGTAGTCGGTGACGCAGGCCTGGATGATGTTCGAGAAGCCGAGGTCGTTGCCGCCGATCGACAGGACGATCGCCCGGACCCGGTAGACGCGGGCGAGGCTGACGAGGTTGTCGTTCTGCGGGCTCTGGCCCTTGAACGGCTTGCCGCCGCGCGACCGCCGGATGACGTTCTCGGTCTGAGCGCCCGAGCAGGCGACGTTGATGCCGCGCAGCCCGTCGATGGCCGCCTGCTTGATCTCGGCGACGTCGGAGCGGTGGCAGCCGTTGTCGACGGTGTTGCCGTAGACGCGTGACAGGTCGTACTTCAGCGGCGAGACGTAGGCCCGGTCGGTGCCTTGGCGGTCGAGGCCGTTGACGATGCTGTTGCCGTGCCAGCGGCCGGCCTCGCCGGAGATGAAGGAGTCGCCGAGGCTGACGATCGCGGACTGGCCCGAGTTCGGCAGGGCGTGGGCGGTGTGTGCCATCGCCGCGGCGGCGAGCGCCGCGGCGAGCATGGCTGAGAGGGGTCTGAGCACACCCCTCCATCGACAAACGAGAACGTTTGCTGAAGCGGTCTGGCGGTCTTCGCGCTCGGACCGATCGCCGGTCGTTCAGGCGGTGCGGTCGGCGAGCCCCTGAGCGCCCTCCTGCTGGGCGCAGTGGGCGCAGCAGAACATCGTCTCGCCGGCCTGGACGCCGTGGCCGATGATCCGGCAGCCGCAGTGCGCGCACGTGGGCGCGAGCGCGTGGATCGCGCACTCGAACGAGTCGAACGTGCCCGAGCCGCGGCCGGGGACCTCGACGGTCATGGCGGCGTCGTAGTCGTTGCCGCACACATCGCAGGTGGCCATGCCCCCGCCTACCCCCTCGGCGGCCGCCCCGCACGTGGTTCGACCCGAGACATCTGCGTCACTGGACCCGCGGTTCCGGGTAGGGCTGCGACGGTGCCCTACCTCGTCTGCAGCGACTGCCACGTCACGACCTACAGCGCCGCGCTGTTCTCGGGCACCGACGAGTGCCCGAAGTGCGGGTGCGCGCTGCCGGTGCGCCGGCACGAGCGCAGCGTCACCGAGTGGTCGCGCCGCCCGGTCGCCCTGGGCGACGACACGGGCCTGGCCTCGTCCGGAGCGGCGCCGCCCGTGTGAGCTCGGAGCCGCTCGAGGTCGGCGGGCGCGAGCTGAGGATCGCCAACCTCGGCCGGGTGCTCTACCCGCAGACGCAGACGACGAAGGCCGAGCTGCTCGACTACTACGTGCGCGTGGCGCCCGCGATGCTGCCGCACCTGCGCGACCGGCTGCTGCACCTGCACCGCTACCCGGAGGGCGTGACCGGCCCGCGGTTCTGGCAGAAGGGCTGCCCGGACTTCCGGCCCGAGTGGATGCCGACCGCGCCGGTGTGGAGCCGCGACAAGGGCGAGCACATCGAGTACTGCGTCATCAACGAGGTGGCCGCGCTGCTGTGGGCGGTCAACATCGGCAGCCTCGAGCTGCACACCTCGCTGCACCGGCGCGACGCCCTCGAGCGGCCGACCGTCATCGCCTTCGACCTCGACCCCGGCGAGGGCGCCGGCCTCGTCGAGTGCTGCGAGGTGGCGCTCTGGGTGCGCGACGTGCTCGAGGGCGTCGACCTGCGGGCGTGGCCGAAGACGTCCGGCGGCAAGGGCCTGCAGCTCTACGTGCCGCTCAACGACGACGACGTCACGTACGCGGTCACCAAGCCGTTGTCGCACCGCGTCGCCGAGCTGCTCGAGGCGCGCGAGCCCGACCGCGTGGTCTCGCGGATGGCGCGGGCGCTGCGGCGCGGCAAGGTGCTCATCGACTGGAGCCAGAACACGACGCACAAGTCGATGGTCTGCGCGTACAGCGCGCGGGCGAAGGAGCGCCCGACGGTCTCGACGCCCGTGACGTGGGCGGAGGTCGAGGCCGTCGTGGACGCCGGCGACCCGTCCGCGCTGGTCTTCGAGCTCGCCGACGTCCTGGCCCGTGTGGAGGAGCACGGCGACTTGTTCGCCGGCGTGCTCACCGAGCGCCAGCCGCTGCCATGAAGCCGATGCTCGGCCGGCTCGTGCGCGAGCTGCCGCTCGGCGAGGGCTGGCGCTACGAGCCGAAGTGGGACGGCTTCCGCTGCCTCGCCGCCCGCGACGGCGACGACGTCGACCTGCGCAGCCGCCACGACCGGCCGTTCGCGCGCTACTTCCCCGAGGTCGTCTCGGCGCTGCTGGAGCTCGGGGAGCGCCGGTTCACGATCGACGGCGAGGTGCTCGTGCCGGCGGCGGGCGGCGCCGGCGCGTTCGACTTCGGCGCGCTCATGCTGCGCCTGCATCCGTCGGCGTCGCGCGTCGAGCGGCTCGCGCGCGAGCACCCGGCGCTCTTCGTCGCCTTCGACCTGCTCGCTGCGGGCGGCGAGGACCTGACGGCGGTCCCGTTCGCGGAGCGCCGCGCGCGCCTCGAGGCGCTGCTGGCGGGCGCGCCAGACGTGGTGCGGCTGACGCCGCAGACGGGCGATCCCGGCGCCGCGCGCGCCTGGCTGGCGGACGCCGGCCACGGCGCGATCGACGGGGTGATGGCCAAGCGCGCCGACGAGGCGTACCGCCCGGGCGCACGCGCGATGCTGAAGGTCAAGCCGGAGCACACCGCCGACTGCGTGGTCGGCGGCTTCCGCGGCGTCGTGGAGCCGGCGCCGATGGTGACGTCGCTGTTGCTCGGCCTCTACGACGACGCCGGCGGGCTGCGGCACGTCGGCGTCGCCAGCGCGTTCGGGCGCGCGCTGGGCCGCCGCCTGCTCGGCGAGGTCCGGCCGTACCTGACCGAGCTCGAGGGGCATCCGTGGGAGCACGGCTTCCTGCTCGAGGGCGGGCCGATGGGGCGGCTCAAGGGCGCCGCCGGCCGGTGGGAGCCGGGCATGCCGATGGACTGGCTGCCGCTGCGGCCGGAGCTGGTCTGCGAGGTCGCCTACGGGCAGGTCGACGGCGGCCGCTTCCGGCACCCGGCGACGTGGCGGCGCTGGCGGGTCGACCGCGAGCCGGCGTCGTGCCGCTTCGACCAGCTCGCGGTCGGCGCGCCTCAGTAGGTCTCGGTGACCTTCGTCAGCCCCGGCGGCGCGTCGACGGCATGGCCGCCGAGCTGGGCCCAGCGCAGCGCGAGCACCTGCCCGGGCACCACCGCGACGAGCGGGCTCAGCCACTCGGGGACGCCGGCGGGCAGCGGCAGGTCGGCGTCCGCGGCGTCGTCGATGCGGATGCACGCGGCGCCACGCGCCGCCAGCGCGGCGGCCGCCTCGAGCACCGACGCGCGGACGCGGCCCGACGGCGCGACGACGAGTGCCGGGGTGGCCGCGGCGACGGCGGCGATCGGCCCGTGCAGGAGGTCGGGCGGCGAGAAGCCCTCCGCGACGACCCCGGTCAGCTCGCGCAGCTTCAGCGCGACCTCCATCGCCGTCGCGTAGTTGAAGCCGCGCCCGACCGCGACGACGTGGCGGGCGCGCTGGTGGGCGTCGAGCCGCGGCACGGCCTCGAACGACGTCTCGATCGTGCGCTCGACGAGACTCGGCGCGCCGCCGAGCGGCCCGATCGCCTCGTCGTCGCCGGCCAGCGCGCTCACGAGCGCCGCCACGACGAGCAGCGAGGCGGTGTAGGTCTTCGTCGCCGCCACCGAGCGCTCCTCGCCGACGCCGAGCTCGAGCACGTCGTCGGCGGCCTCGGCCAGCGGCGAGCCGGCCACGTTGGTGATCGCCAGCGTCGGCACGTCCGCCGCGCGCGCCGACGCGACGACGCCGACGACGTCGGGCGACCGGCCCGACTGCGAGATCGCGATGACGAGCGCGCGCGCCCCGTACGGCACCACCGGCGCCTCGTACATCGTCGTCAGCGACGGCGCCGCCAGCGCGACCGGCAGCCCGAGCCGCGCCCCGATGAGGTACTGCGCGTAGCGGGCGGCGTTGTCGGAGGTGCCGCGCGCCACGACGACGACCTGCTCGAGCGGACCGCGCGACCGCACCTCGCGGGCGATCCGGGCGATCGGCTCGGCGTTGCGCTCGAGCGCCGCGCGCAGCACGGCGGGCTGCTCGCGGATCTCCTGCTCGAGCCGGGAGCTCGTCGCGGCGCTCATCGCAGCCCGGTGATCATCGAGACGATCTCGTCGCCGTTCGTCTCGGCGGTCGTCTTGACGCCGACCTGGCGCCCGCGCCGCAGGACGCAGATCCGGTCGGAGATCCGGAAGACCTGGTCGAGGCTGTGGCTGACGATGAGGATCGCCTTGCCGCGCTCCTTCATGCGCAGGATCGTCTCCTCCACCCGCGCGGTCTCCTGCACGCCGAGCGCCGCGGTCGGCTCGTCCATGAGGATCAGCCGCTCGCCCCAGTGCGTCGCGCGGGCGATCGCCACGCCCTGGCGCTGGCCGCCGGACAGCGCGCGGATGTTCACGCGCGGGCTCGGCACGCGGATGTCGAGCTCGTCGAGCAGCTCGCCGGTCTCGCGCGCCATGCCGGCGCGGTCGAGGCGCCGCAGCGGCCCGCGGACCAGCTCGCGGCCGAGGAACATGTTCATGTAGACGGGCTGGTTGTCGGCGAGCGCGAGGTCCTGGAAGACGACCTCGATGCCGTGGCGGCGCGAGTCGTTCGGGTTGGCGAGGCGGACCGGCGCGCCGTCGAGGACGACGCGGCCGGCGGTCGGCTCGTGCACGCCCGCGACGATCTTGATGAGCGTCGACTTGCCGGCGCCGTTGTCGCCGACGAGCGCGACGATCTCGCCGGCGTTGACGTCGAGATCGACGCGCTCGAGCGCCACGACCGCGCCGAACTCCTTCCGCACGCCCTCCAGCCGCACCAGCGGCGTGGTCGTCGGTGCGCTCACCGTGGCCATCGTGCCTCCCGTCCGTCGCTCGTCCAGATGCCGCTCACCCGGGGCGCGCTCGACGCCACGCCCTCGATGCCGGCCACGTACGCCCGCGTCACGAACGCCTGGATGCGGAAGCCGAACACCGCGGTCGCGCCGGTTCGCGGCAGGCGCTCGCCGTCGGGGTGCAGCTGCCCGTAGTAGTCGATCGCGTCCGGGGGCGGGATCGTCGCGTCGATCAGCTGCGCGTCGTCGAGCCCGCCGTCCTCGGCGACCAGCGCGCGCAGCGGGTACGGCGGGAAGACCGGGTCGATGTAGAGGCCGCCGCCGAAGACGTAGGCGCGGCCCTCGTGATGGTGGGAGACCTCGGTGACGTAGCAGGCCGCGGGCTCCTCGACGAGGTCCTCGACGGCGTGCAGCGGCGTCGTGCCGGCCAGGCCGTGGCCCGGCTCCACGTGCGTGGCGCCGTGCTCGGCGAGCATCGCGAACGTCGCCGCCGAGGTCGTTCCGGGCGCGTTGACCGCCACCTCCTCGACGCCGGCGGCGCGCAGCCGCTCGGCCGCGCGCGCCAGCGTGCCGAGGTTCGGCGTCGGGCGCACCGTGCCGGTCTCCGCGTCGAACAGCAGCGCGGGGAAGCTCGTGACGCCGGCGAAGCGCGCGCCCTCGAGCGCGTCGAGCCGGCGCGCCACGTCGACGACCTCGGCGGCGTCGAAGCCGCCCTCGTGGCCCGGGTAGAAGCGGTTGCCGGGCGCCTTCATGCGCGCGAGCAGCGCCTGCTCGCGGCCGGCGCGGCGCGAGGCCGCCGCAGCCTCGGCGGCCTTGTCGTCGCTGAAGACCGTCCAGTGGACCGGGTCCATCTCAGCCGCGGCGCCGGCCTCCGCGACGGGGACCTGGACGAGATGGCCGAGGTGGCCGACGCGCACGCCGCCGTCGTGCAGCCGCCGCGCGTCCTCCATGTCGACCGCGACGCCGGCGTCGATGCCGCCGTCGAGCAGCGCGCGCAGGAAGCCGGGCGCCCGCCCCACCTGCTTGGTCATCGCGAGCACCTGCAGGCCGTGGCGGTCGGCCTCGTCGCGGATCGCGCGGGCGTTGGCGCGCACCGCGTCGAGGTCGAGCGCGTAGGCGTTGGCCGGGATCTCGCCGCCCTGGTGCAGCGTCACGACCGCGTCGAGGAACTGCGGGTTGCGGCGCCGGAGGAGGTCGAGGAACACGGCTCAGGCCCCCTTCGGCTCGCGGAGCGTCAGCGAGATCGCGATCAGCAGCAGGACGCCCTGGGCGACCATCTGCTGGTTGCTGTCGAGCCCCATGAGGATGAGGCCGTTGGTCAGCATCCCCATGATCAGGCTGCCGACGAGCGCGCCGATGACGCTGCCCGAGCCGCCGAACAGCCGCGTGCCGCCGATGACGACCGCGGCGATGACGATCAGCAGGTCCGACGCGCCG